>PMLV01000131.1 GCA_003160635.1 Acidimicrobiaceae bacterium
CGGCTGTTGAGCGCCTCGCTGATTGACCACGACTGGACGTTCTGCCGCCGCGGCGTGTGAGCACGGTTTGGTGACCGATTTGGCGGCGCCGCAATCATTGAGTACGGATCTGGACCGGGCCTGGGTTTGACGGGGACGGGAGCGGGAGTCAGCGTGAGCACGATCTGAACGCGCAAGAGCCCCCTCGCCAAGATCTTTTCGACGGATCGCGAAGGGGCTCTTCCTAACGAAGCCGGAGCCCCGCTGTGCTTATCGTAGGGACTGACGAGGCCGCCGTCGAGGCGGACCTGACCCGCGGCCGTATCGGCTGCCCGAACTGCAATGTGGGGCTGCGGCCCTGGGGACACGGAGTCGATCGCGAGGTGCGCCTGCTGGCCCGGAGCGAGCAGCGCTGTTTCCGGCGTTCTATCTGCCGGCCGTGTCAGGCCACGCACGTCTTGATCCCAGAAGACACCCTCGTGCGCCGGCGCCACGGTGCCGAGGTGATCGGCGCGGCCCTGACGGCCAAGGCCAAGGGAGCGGGCCATCGGCGTATCGCCAAGGATCTCGGCGTGGCACCGTCAACGGTGCGGGGATGGTTGCGTGCCTTCGCCGCCAGGGCGGTTCTTCTCCGAGAGCACTTCGTCCGTTGGACCCATGCGATGGATCCCGGACATGACGACCTCTCACCGGGCAGTTCGGATTTTTGTGACGCAGTCGATGCCATCGGCGTGCTGGGCATCGTGGCGGTCCGCCGCTTCGGGCCCCGCCCCCCGTGGTCGCTCGCCTCCTTCGTCACCGGCGGCCGCCTGCTTTGCAACACCAGCTCACCCTTCCGCCAGCCGGTGTGAGCGACAAGGGTCGCCTCTTCGACGACAAGAGGAGGTTCGACCCCCATGAACGAAGCGCAACGCAATGTCGCGCTGTTCCGCTATTCGCTCATCCGCGAGGCCGCTGACGAGTCATTCACCACCCGCCAGCGGGGCCAACTCGTGCGCGAGCTGGCCAGCCGTGAGCACGTCGGCCCGAACGATCGGCGCATCCGGGTCGGGCGGGCGACGATTGACCGTTGGATCCGGGCTTATCGTGCCGGCGGCTTCGACGCTCTGACGCCCGAGTCGCGCACCGGTGAGCCGGTGACCGAGAAGCGATTGTTAGACCTGGCCGAGGCCCTCAAACGCGAGGTGCCCCGGCGCACGGCCGCCCAGGTGGCTCAGATCATCCGCACCGCGGAAGGGGCGGGACCCGCAGAACGCACCGTGCAGCGGCACTTCGCCCGGCTCGGGCTCAACATTCGACCCGACGGATCACCACCAGTGGCCTTCGGCCGCTTCGAGGCGGCAGCACCGGGTGATCTGTGGACCGGTGACGCCCTGCACGGGCCGACCATTGCCGGGCGCAAGACCTATCTCTTCGCCTTCATCGACGACCATTCCCGCGCGCTGGTCGGCTATCGCTGGGGGCTCTCCGAAGACACGGTCAGACTCGAAGCGGCGTTCCGTCATGCACTGTCGTCGCGTGGCGTGCCCAAGATGGTCTACGTCGACAATGGAAGTGCCTACGTCTCAAAACAGCTTCTGAGGGCGTGTGCCAGCCTCGGGGTGCGCCTGGTGCATTCCCGACCGGGAAAGCCACAAGGCCGCGGGAAAATTGAACGGGTCTTCGAGACGGTGCGCATACAGTTCCTCGTCGAGGTCGAAGCCAGGGTTCCCGCCGATGTAGCCGAGCTCAACGCGCTGTTCAGCGCCTGGGTCGAGACCGTCTATCACCGCCGCATCCACACAGAGACCGGCGAGGCGCCGATCGAGAGACTGCTGGCCGCCGGTCCGCCAACGCTGCCGACCAAGAACGCACTGCACGAGGCGTTCTTGTGGTCAGAGACCCGCACGGTGACCAAGACGGCGACCATCTCTTTGCACGGAAATTCCTTCGAGGTCGATGCCGCCCTGGTCGGGTCGCGCGTCGAGGTCGTCTTCGATCCCTTCGACCTCGAGAGCGTCGAGATCCGCTTCCAGGGCCGCTCCATGGGCCAGGGCATCCCGGTCACCATCGGTCGCCACTCGCACCCCCAGGCCCGCAAAGAGGTGGCCCCGGCTCCCGCACCGACCGGCATCGACTATCTCGGCCTGTTGGCCGAGCGCCGGGAGGCCGAGCTCGCTGAGGGCTCGGGGTCCATCAACTACGCCCAGCTGACCTTGGACGGCAAGGAAGTGCCTTATCCCACCGACACCACCACCACCGACACCACCGACAACAAGGAGAACCAGCAATGACCATCGACCGCCTCCGCTCCCACTGGGGCTTTACCCGCATGCCCTTTGCCAAAGACCTCGCCCCCTCCATGCTCCATACCCATCGCTCCCACGCCGAAGCTGTGGCCCGCATCACCTGGTGCGTCGACGAGCGGGTGATGGGGGTGGTCACCGGCGAAGTGGGTGCCGGCAAGACGGTCGCGGTGCGTGGAGCACTGGCCGGTATCGACGCCAGCCGCCACACCGTCATCTATCTGGGCAACCCGACCGTCGGGTTGCGGGGTCTGTACTCGAGCATCGTCTCGACGTTGGGCGGGGTCCCGCGCTTTCACCGGGCTTCCCTCATCCCCCAGGCCCAAGACGCCCTGGCCACCGAAGAGCACGAGCGGGGCCGCCGGGTCGTACTCGTACTCGACGAAGCCCACCTCCTCGACGCCGAGCAGCTCGAAGGGCTCCGGTTGCTCTCGGGCGCCGACATGGACTCGCACGCACCCTTCGCCTGCTTGTTGGTCGGACAGCCGACGCTACGCCGGCGGATCCGCCTCGGCGCCTTCGCCGCCCTCGACCAACGGGTGGCACTGCGTTATGCCATGACCGGGATGGAAGCGTCCGAGACGGCCGACTACGTCGTGCACCACCTCAAAATCGCCGGACGCAGCGACACCTTGTTCTCCGACGACGCTCTGGCTCTCATTCACCAGGTCTCCCGTGGACTGCCGAGAGCCGTCAACAACCTGGCCATCCAGTCCCTGGTTGCTGCCTTCGCCGAATCAAAGGCGATCGTCGACGAGTCCTCGGCGCGGGCGGCTGTCACCGAGGTGACGGCGGAGTAACCCCACTCACGGCGACAGCCTGACCATCACGGCGCCACCACTGACCACGAAGGCGACAGCACGTTCACGAACACATGCTCACGCAACGTGTCCGCTTCATGCTCATCGAGCGTGGCGGGCGACA
>PMLV01000005.1 GCA_003160635.1 Acidimicrobiaceae bacterium
GAACGCGCAAGAGCCCCCTCGCCAAGATCTTTTCGACGGATCGCGAAGGGGCTCTTCCTAACGAAGCCGGAGCTCCGCTGTGCTCATCGTAGGGACTGACGAGACCGCCGTCGAGGCGGACCTGATCGGCGGCCGCATTGGCTGCCCGGACTGCGAGGTCGGGCTCCGGCCCTGGGGGCACGGCGTCGAGCGTGAGGTGCGCCTCTTGGGGCACATCGAGCGACGGCGCCTGCGGCGTTCGATGTGCCGGTCCTGTGCCACCACGCACGTGTTGCTCCCAGAAGACACCCTGTTGCGCCGGCGCGACGGCGCGGAGGTCATCGGGACGGCGCTCAGGGAAAGGGCGGAGGGAAAGAGCCACCGGCGCATCGCGTCGGATCTTGGCCGAGCGCCGTCGACGGTGCAGGGATGGCTGCAGGCGTTCGCGGCCAGGGCGGTGGCCCTGCGGGAGCACTTCGTCCGCTGGGCCCACGCGCTCGACCCTGGATTCGACCGCCGTTCTGTAGGTGGCTCGGACTTTTTCGACGCCGTCGATGCCATCGGGGTGCTGGGCATCGTGGCGGTCCGCCGCTTCGGACCCCGTCCGGTGTGGTCGCTCGCCTCTTTCCTCACCGGCGGTCGGCTGCTTTACAACACGAGCTGGCACTTCCATCCGCCGCTCTGAGCGACAAGGGTCACCTCTTCGACTACATCGAGGAGGCAATTACCCATGAATGAGGCGCAACGCAACGTCGCGCTCTTCCGCTATTCGCTCATCCGCGAGGCGGCTGACGAATCGCTCACCACCCGCCAGCGCGGCGCGCTCGTGCGCGAACTGGCCAGCGCTGAGCACGTCGGTCCCAAGGATCGGCGCATCAAGGTGGGGCGCGGGACCATCGACCGCTGGATCCGGGCCTATCGGGCCGGTGGGTTCGAGGCCTTGGCACCCGAGTCGCGCACCGGCGAACCGGTGACCGAGAAGCGATTGCTCGACCTGGCCGAGGCGCTCAAACGCGAGGTGCCCCGGCGCACGGCCGCCCAGGTGGCCCAGATCATCCGCACCACAGAAGGTACGGGACCCGCAGAGCGCACGGTCCAACGGCACCTGGCCCGGCTCGGGCTCAACACTCGCCCCGACGGATCGGCTCCGGTGGCCTTCGGTCGCTTCGAGGCTGCTGCCCCGGGTGACCTGTGGACCGGCGATGCCCTGCACGGTCCGACCATCGCCGGGCGCAAGACGTATCTGTTCTGCTTCATCGACGACCACTCCCGCGCCCTGGTCGGCTATCGCTGGGGGCTCTCCGAAGACACGGTGCGCCTCGAAGCGGCCTTCCGTTCTGCGCTGGCGTCGCGTGGCGTGCCCGGGGCGGTGTACCTGGACAACGGCTCGGCCATGGTGTCGCGCCAGCTCTTGCGGGCTTGTGCCAGCCTCGGAGTGCGTCTCGTCCATTCCCGTCCGGGAAGGCCACAAGGCCGCGGGAAAATTGAGCGGGTCTTCGAGACGGTCCGCCTCCAGTTCCTCGTCGAGGTGGAAGCCCGCCTTCCTGCCGACATAGCCGAGCTCAACCGGCTCTTCAGCGCCTGGGTCGAAACCGTCTATCACCGCCGCATCCACACAGAGACCGGCCAGGCACCGATCGAGCGGCTGCTGGCTGGAGCTGCACCGGTGCTCCCCACGCAAGCCGCACTCCACGAGGCGTTCTTGTGGTCAGAAATCCGCACGGTGACCAAGACGGCGACCATCTCCTTGCACTCGAACACCTTCGAGGTCGATGCCGCCCTGGTGGGCTCGCGCGTCGAGGTCGTCTTCGACCCCTTCGCCATGGAGAGCGTCGAGATCCGCTTCCAGGGCCGCTCCATGGGCCAGGGCCTCCCGGTCACCATCGGCCGCCACTCGCACCCCCAGGCCCGACCCGAGGCGGCCCCGGCCCCGGCACCGACCGGCATCGACTACCTCGGCATTTTGGCCGAGCGCCGTGAGGCGGAACTGGCCAAATCCATCAGCTACGCCCAACTGACCATGGACGGCAAGGAAGTGCCCTATCCCACCGACACCACCATCAGCACGACCAACGACGAGTACAAGGAGAACCAGCAATGACCATCGACCGCCTCCGGGCCCACTGGGGCTTCACCCGCATGCCCTTTGCCAAGGACCTCGCCCCTTCCATGCTCCACGCACATCGCTCCCACGCCGAAGCTGCGGCCCGGATCACCTGGTGCATCGACGAGCGGGTGATGGGAGTGGTCACCGGCGAGGTCGGCTCGGGAAAGACGGTCGCGGTGCGTGGCGCATTGGCCGGCATCGACGCCAGCCGCCACACCGTCATCTATCTCGGCAACCCGACGGTCGGAGCACGGGGCCTCTACTCGAGCATCGTGTCCACGTTGGGTGGGGTCCCGCGCTTTCACCGGGCCTCCCTCATCCCCCAGGCCCAAGACGCCCTGGCCACCGAAGAACACGAGCGGGGCCGTCGGGTCGTCCTTGTCCTCGACGAGGCCCATCTCCTCGACGCCGAGCAGCTTGAAGGGCTCCGGCTGCTCTCGGGTGCTGAGATGGACTCCCACGCACCTTTCGCCTGCCTGCTGGTCGGACAGCCGACGCTGCGACGGCGGATCCGCCTCGGTGCCTTTGCCGCCCTCGACCAACGGGTGGCCCTGCGCTACGCCATGACCGGGATGGAGCAGGCCGAGACGGCCGACTACGTCGTGCACCACCTGAAAATCGCCGGGCGCAGCGACACCTTGTTCTCCGACGATGCCCTGGCGCTCATCCACCAGGTCTCCCGGGGACTGCCCCGAGCGGTCAACAACCTGGCCGTCCAGTCCCTCGTCGCG
Source organism: Acidimicrobiaceae bacterium (assembly GCA_003160635.1). GTDB lineage: Bacteria > Actinomycetota > Acidimicrobiia > Acidimicrobiales > RAAP-2 > Bog-473. The sequence goes on from PMLV01000005.1 coordinate 2,818, forward strand.
GCCTTCGCCCAATCAAAGGCGATCGTCGACGAGTCTTCAGCGCGGGCGGCTGTCACCGAGGTGACGGCGGAGTAGCCCCTCTCGCGGCGACAGCCTGAGCATCACCGCGCCACCAATGACGACCAAGGCGACAGCACGTTCACGAAATCATGCTCACGGAACGTGTCCGCTTCATGCTCATTGAGCGTGGCGGGCGACA
>PMLV01000106.1 GCA_003160635.1 Acidimicrobiaceae bacterium
CGTCGGCACGCGGGCTCGCAGGGCCGGTCACAGGTGCGACCGAGGATCGACGGGAAGACGTTCGACTCCCGGTTCACCATGTAGGCGTCGTCGTAGCGACCCTGGGCGATCAAGCGGATGTACTCGGGAACGTTCGTATGCGCCGGACACGCCCACTGGCAGTCCACTACCTGGTGGTAGTAGCTCGGATCCTCGACGTCCGTTGGTTCCACGTGTCACCCCTACAGATTGTATTTGTTTTCGCTTGCGATTAAACCCTCAGCCCTGGTCAAGCGTGTGGGTGCCGAAAACGTCATCCGGTGCTCCAGGCAGGGACGACGCATGAGAAGACCCATCGGATACCTCCCATGGCACGAAGGTCCTTCATCCGGTAGCACCAAGGCTGGGACGCACGACGGAAATACGAGATCCCTGATCATCGGCTGAATCGAGTTTTCGGACAGTTAAACCCGCTCGGCCCCCTCCACGGCGTCGAGCAACAGAGGACGGAGGAGATCACGGACCGACACCATCCCGATCACGCGGCCGTTATCGTCGACCACAGGAAGGTGGCGGATCACGGCGTCGAGCATCTGGTACGCGGCGTCGTACAGGGAATCTCCCACCCGTGCGGAAACGACACACCTCGTCATAGCCTCCTCCGCCGTCATCGTGTCCAGATCCGCTCCCTGGCCAACCTTGGCGACCAGATCGCGCTCGGATATAACTCCGAGGGGGTGACGCTCGTCGCCCACCACCAGCGCGCCGACGGACTCGATCCACATCGTGCGTGCAACGTTCCGCAGCGTCTGGTCGCGTTCGACGAATACCGGCTCTCGGCGTGCGAGGCTCTGGACCTTGTCCTGGAGATAATGGGACATCACACCTGCCTCGCTCTTGAGTTCGGTAGCCTCTCGGGCCGAAGAACCCTTTGCTCCGCGCACCCTCACGATGAGTGTGACCCCGATGCGCTGCTCTGGGACAGGGCCGAAAGTCCCCTACTCGTGGCGGGAGGTCGCTGGGTTGAGCGACCGCAGGGCTGCTGTGCTTCAGTTGGGGGGGTCGAGCCGATTTGCGAGGCGCCGCAGGCAGCCCCGTCCACTATCGCCTCAGGCCTCGCAAGCGTTTAACCACCGGGTGGAGACCTCCGCCCATCTGGCGGACCTGCGGCTCCGGCAAGGCCGATTTGCCGAAGCAGAAGAACTGCTCGGCCCCCTTCGAAGACTGCCTTGACTGCAGCCTGTGGGTGCCGAAATCCTCATCCACGCCCTCTGCCTGGACTTTCGTAGTCGAATGTCTGTAGACGAGGATGGCGTCCGTGGCGCTGTCCTTCTTCTACGTGGCGTTCGTCCGCATTCTCCAGTTACTTCGGCTCCGCCGTGACGATCGGGACGAACTCGCCATCGAGGTCATCATGCTCGGCCACTAGGTTTCGGTCCTCCGTCACCTGATAATGCGCCCGGCACTCGAGCCAGCAGATCGGGCACCCCTCGCCGGGCTGAGCCGGTTGCTCTCGAAGAGTCGTCGTGAGCGGTTCTTCGTGAGGCCCGAGACCCTGCTCCGCTGGCACCGCGATCTTGTGCGACGTCGGTGGACGTACAAGCGGAGTCGAGTGGGACCCCCAGGCGTACCGTCAGGCACGGTGCGGTTGGTCCTCCGTCTGGTTAGGGAGAATCCGACCCGGGGGTATCGAAGGATCCACGGGGAACTGGCGACGATGGGCGTGCGTCTCGCTGCTCCGAGCGTCTGGGCGCTACGCAAACGTCACGGCATCGATCCATCGCCGAGGCGATGGGGCACCAGCTGGAACGAGTTTCTCCGCGCCCAGGCTGCAACAGTGCGTGCAACGGACTTCTTCACCGTCGACACCATCGTGCTCAAACGTCTCGATGTGCTGTTCTTCATCGAGCTCGACACCCAAAGGGTGTACGTGACCGGCATTACGGCGAAGCCAGCACGGGAGTGGGTCACCCAGCAAGCCCGCAACCTGAGCTTGGTCCTTTCTGATCGAGTGCGCCCGGTCAAGTTCGTGATCCGAGACCGCGACACCAAGTTCACGGCGAGCGTCGACGAGGAATTTGGCGCCGAAGGCATCGAGGTGATCCGCACCCCGGTCCGGTTGACTCGGGCACACGCGTTCGCCGAGCGGCTCGTCGGCACCGTGCGCCGAGAGTGTCTTGACCTCGTCACGCACTACAACCAGCATCGGCCGCACCGCTCCCTTGCCCAACGTGCTCCGCTCGCTTTGGAGAGGGCGCGCTCGCCGTTCAGTTGTCCCGATGCGACGCGATTGCGACGCACGGACAAGCTCGGCGGTCTTGTCCACGAGTATCGGCTCGCGGCGTGAACTGCCCGGATGGGGTTCTCGGCACCCACAGGTTCCCGTTACGAGATCGACAGACCAATCGGCCCGGGGCCAGAGGAAAGGCTTGACGTGTTCGCCAAATGCCGCACCTTCGGCGCAGGGCTGCGAAAGCGCATCACCGGGCCGGTTCGGAGACACCCTCGTGCTTGTGACCTGTCGAACATTATGAGACGCCTTGCCCAGCAATCGAGAGTGCCGCACAACGCCAGCAACGAGGACACCTTGTAGCGAGAAGCGGCTGCCGCTGGTCGCGAGCACATGCGCGATCTCACCCTCACCCTGCCCCCCCCTTTCCTGCAATGCTGGCCAGTGTGGAAGCACAACGGGATCCGATCGAGAGCATCAGTGCGGTCACACTGCTTACCGTCGACATGGCCGAGGCCGTGGCCTTCTACCAAGTGCTTGGTTTCCATCTGCTCTACGGAGGAAAGGAGGCGCCATTCACCAGCTTCCGGGTCGGCACTGGCTACCTCAACCTTCAGCTCGACAACGTCGGCTCTCCCCGAAGGGTCTGGGGTCGTGTCGTGTTGTGGGTTGACGACGTGGACGCGATGTACCGACGCGCTCTCACGGCCGGGTTCGATCCGGAAACCTCACCCGCGGACGCACCGTGGGGCGAGCGCTACTTCCACATCCACGACCCCGACGGCCATGAGCTGAGCTTCGCACGCCCTCTGGCCAGGTAACGATCGTTGCCCGGGGCAAAATCGCACGGATGGCCTGGGTCGCTCAGATATCACATGCAGGCCGAATGACCCAATCTGGGCGGCCCGGCGGCCTGTCCTGCTCGGACCTTTACTCCCTGACCCTCCCGCGCAGAATCAGGCCCACCTCGACCGCTCTCGCCATGCCGCTTCGACGAGACGGACCGGGTAGGAGTCGTCCGAGATATTGTGGAGTAGTGATGGAACCTGAAGTAGTGACCAGCGACGCACACTTGCGGCCGATTGAGCGGCGGATACGCCGGCTCGTAGCGGCCGGTGTTGACCCAGCTGAGGTGGCCTGGAGATTCCGGCGCAGCCGACGGAGTGTGTCCCAGATTCTGGCCCTTGGTTCGCGGCCTCCTCGTGAGGCGATTTCTTCAACTAACCCGCAGGTGCTCCGGCCGTTGGAACGACGGATTCTCGCCTGGAGGGAGGCTGGCGCCAGCTACGCCGAGATTGGGGCGCGCTTTCGTCACAGTCCGCAGTTCGTCCGTCGCGTGGAGGATCTGGCGCGGGCGAAGCTGGTCCGGACCGAGGAGGGCGATACATAGGGCATGACCTATCGCAGTTGGTGGGCAGGAACACGGCAGTGGCTCATTCCAGCCAGCCGGAATAGCAGGGTCCAGAAGATCCCTATCCAAGCCTCCGATACCTCGGCACAACACTACGTCGCAAGGCCTTCCTCGGCGGCCTCATTCAGGAGTACCGACTAGCCCACGACTAGCCCGGATGTTTCGTTAACGATCCGATTCTGATTCCAAGCCGCCGCAATGTCGGTGTGAACACGACGAGCTGTCCTGTCGCATGGTTGATCTTGACCAATGCCGCCAGACGATACGCAGTTAGTAGCAAAAATGACCCGGCGGACCGGTTGCGGGGCGTGAGGAAGCACCAAGGCGATGCCGGTTCTTGTCCTCGACGACACCTCGTCTCAGGTGATGAGGGGCAATGATCGAAGCTTGGTGAAGGCAGCGGCCAACGCGCTGGCCCAGGGCCATTCGCGCTGGAGCGCCAGTGTCGTTCTTCGTGACGAGGTGGTGAGCCGTCCCGCCGTGTGCAAAAGGGTGTAGCGCAGACGCTTGGGTTCGGCCTTGGCCAGTTCGCCCTCGAACACCAGGCCCTGGGTGAAGGCGATGAGGTGAAGGACACCAATAATCCGATCCGACCCTTGAACTGGAAGTTCGCGGCG
>PMLV01000251.1 GCA_003160635.1 Acidimicrobiaceae bacterium
AAGAATGCGGTGGAGATCTTCGGCCTCCCGATCTCCGCTGCGGCCGCTCCGGGATGGGGAGAAGTGACCCGCTTCGCCATGGGCCCGACGGTCCGATCGCCCATCGTGTGGCTGTTGCTGGCTGGCGCGGCGTTGCCGCTCCTGCTCGGGAAGGGCGTCCGCCTCGTGTGGGCCGCCCGTTTGTGGGCGATGGCCTCTGCCTCGTGGGTACTCGCGTTTGCCGTCACGCACGGATGGACCGGTCGCTTCACGCCCTCTGAATCCGTGGTCCTGGTCCCGGCGGCCATCGCCGTGGCGGCCGGGATCGGTCTCGGGATCTCATCCTTCGAGAACGACCTGGTGGGGATGGCCTTCGGTTGGCGCCAGGTCGTCAGCGGGATGGCGCTGGCTGCCGTCACCGTGGGTCTGCTGCCCGTGTTCGCGGGAGCGGCCAACGGACGCTGGGGTCTGCCTGCCAGCGGGGTGGAGCAGCCGCTCAGCTTCCTGGCCCGGACGAACACGACGGCGTCGTACCGCACGCTGTGGTTGGGCGACCCTCGCGCCCTCCCCGTCGGTGGGTGGAGCATGGAGCCAGGGCTGTCCTACGCGCTGACCTACCAGGAGCTCCCGAACTCGGGCGACGTCTGGACTCCCGCCGGGCCNNTGGGGCAGCTGCTCGCGGCGGAGAGCGTGCGCTACGTCGTGATCGTGGACGGGCCGGCCCCGTCGGAGCCCGGCGTGGCCGAGTCGGTGGTGGCGCCGCCGCCTCCGGGACTGCAGCAGGCGTTGCTCGATCAGAACGACCTGCGGATTGTGCCCGGAGCGCTGGGTGTCCAGGTGTTCGAGAACCCTGAAGCGATTCCGGTCACCGCCCAGCGGGCGCGACCGGTGGCGCCATCGACCCGTGTGACGTCGCCCGGCCCGCAGGACGTCGTGGGATGGCAACCGGTGCTCAGTGCCTTGGCGGGTCACGCCGCCGCCACGGGTGGGATCGGATCCGGTGCCCTCTACGCGGGCTATGCCCCGGCCGGGAGCTTCTCGCTGACCGTGGCCGGCCGAGCGCAATCCGGTCAGTCCGTCTTCGGGTGGGCCCGGCAGTATCCCGACGTCCCGGCGGGATCGGCCACCCTGTCGTTGCGCCGATTTCCCTTCGGCCCGCTGGCTGTCCTGGTCGAGGTCCTGGTGTGGTTGGTGGTGGCCTTGGCCTTCCTCGGATGGCCGGGCTCGCGGTGGCGGCGGGGCCGGGAAGGCGGCGAGCCGTGAGCCCCGCCCATAGCCCGGGCCAACGCCGGTGGGTGGTGATCGTCGTTGTGATCGCGGTGTTCGCCGGCGTCGCGGTGGCCGCCCGCTCGCCGGGAAAGGGCCCGACGGGGGGACCTCCCCTGAGGCCGGCGGCCATTGCCGGCGCGCCCGACGCGGAGTCGTCAGCGTGGTACTGCACGGGGCAGACGACCGCGGCCGGCCAGCTGGCTCCGGGCTCACTCGTTCTCACGAATACGGGAAAGGGCGCGGTTACCGGGACGATCGATGGGGTGACGGATACGGGAGCAAAGGTGCACAGCCCCGTTTCGGTGCCGGGTCGGGGGCAGCTCGTGCCACGTGTGCCGACGCCCAAATCGGGGACGTGGCTCTCCGAATCCGTCACGTTGACCGGGGGTGGGGTGGCCGTCTCGCAAGCGGTGCACGGAGCGTCGGGTTGGGCTGAGGCGCCCTGTCAGAGCAGCACGGCGCAGCAGTGGTACTTCCCGACGGGGGTGACGACGGGATCGAACGCCCTCTTCATCGCTCTCTACAACCCGACGTCGACCCCCGACGTGGTCGACGTGAGTTTCGTCACCCCGAAAGGCGTCGTCCACCCCATCAACTTTCAGGGCATCGTGGTGCAGTCCGATCAGACGCAGGTGGAGCCCGTGAGCCCGATCGTGCAGGATCAGACGAACATCGCCACCACCGTCGTCACGCGGACCGGCCGACTCGTGGCCGGTGAGCTCCAGCTGTTCTCCGGAACCGGGACCGGAATCGCCCTCGTCCCCGGGTCGCCCCGCGCCATGCAGGAGTGGGCGGTTCCGCAGAGCGAAGAGGTGGACGGTGGGACGTCCTCACTCGACGTCTTCAACCCGGGGCCCACCGCGCAGGACGTGACGGTGCACGCCCGTCTGGGGTCGGGCCCCCTGGCGCCGTTTCGGGCCCGGGTGTCCCCCGACACGACCTGGGTCCTGTCGACGGGAGCACAGTCGCGTATTCCCAAGAACGACCCGTATGCCGCGGTCGTCCAGGCCAGCGGTGGTTCCGGGGTGATCGTCGGGCGGCTCGTCGCCGCTGCGAGCACGGACCAGGCGCCCCAAGACGGAGCGGCCACTGCGGTGGACGTCTTGAGCGCGGCGTCGCCCGCTCGACGCTGGGTGGTGCCCTCGCCCGGCTCGGCGGCCGACCCGGCAGTGCCTGGTGCGGCTCCGGCGCATCTGGCCCTGACCAACCTGTCCACCCACCGGGAGACCTACGTGATCGAGGTGATGCGGCGTTCCGGTCTGCGGACCATCGCCTCGGGGAGCCTGCGCTTCACCCGGTCGTTCTTGCTCGATCAGGCGATCCTGGCTCGGGCCGGCCTCAATCCGTTGATCGTCACCTCCAGCGGATCGATGGCCGTGAGCGAGGACATCGGTCCGACCGGGACCTACGGCGTGGTGACCATGCCCGGGATACCGCTCTCTCCTGCGCTGGAGCGTTAGCCCACCAGGAGCTCACAAGCTGTGGCGTTGCAGGCGCCGCCAGGTGAGCCGTCCGCCGAGCACGAGCGCGGCCAGGCAGAGCAGGGCGAACAGGGCCGGTCCGGCCAGGCGAATGACGCCGTCGACCCCGACGGCGAAGCCGTGCAGGCTGTCGTGCCAGGCCTTGACAATGCCGGACACCGTGGGTGAGGGGGAGCGGTGGTGATGGCGCCCGGCCTCGCTGACCGACACGGTCAGAGTCGAATAGTCCGTCTCACTCTGGAGGACACCCAGCTGCCCCTGGAGCTGTTCGATCTGTGACTGCAGGGTGTCCAGCTGGGCCTGGACGGCCAGCACATCGCCGATCGAGGTTGCCTTCGCCATGATCGTGAGGTACTGCTGGCGGCTGGCCTCCAGCGCGGTGATCCGCTGCTGCAGATCGACGTACTGGCCGGTGACGTCGGTAGCCTTGGTGGTGAGCGCCGAGGTCGTACCGAGCGACTTCGCCTGGGCGAGGAGGGCCGAGAAGTCGGCGACGGGAACCTGCAGCGTCACGGTCGCGTTGGGTGTGCCCCCGGCCGAGCCGTTCGACTGGGTCTGCGAATTGGCCACGAAGCCGTCGTCGGTGGAGGCCAACGTCGTCAGCTTGGTCACGGTCGAGGAGAGTGCCCCCCGGGGCACCGTGAGATCGAGTGAACCGGTTTGTTCGATCCGCGCCGGTTGCCCGACCGCCCCCGCCGGGAGCGACGGACTGCTCGACGTCACCGGGGCGTTGGCCGACGCAGGGGCACCGAGAGCCGGGCCGGCTGTGCTGAAGCGGGTGGCGGGCGCCGCGGTCGAGCTCTTCGCCGCGGAGCTGTCGGACGAAGCGGGCGTATGGCGGGTGGACGGCGGCAGGGCGCGGTTGAGCGGCTTCAGCCCGACCGCCGTCTTCGGCGCGGGGGACGTGCTTCCCAGCACGGCGGCGCCCCCGGCCAGGGCCAGCAGCACGATCAAGGCCGCAGCGGCCGAGAGCATGCGGTGGGAGCGGATCATCCCCCTGGCAGTGTGAGGCGCCGGTCCGTCGCTCCCGGTGTCGTCGCGCGCGGTCGGCCCCGGGTCCGACCGCTCGTCATCACCGCGACGGACGCGACGGAGCGTGTCGGCTATGCCCGACGCCGGCACGGCGTAGGAGTCGCCGAGCTCGTGGAGGAGTGCGCCCAGGACCTCGTCGTCGAGCAGCGTCATCGTCAGGCCTCCACCGAATCGTCGACGGCGCCGTCGCCGGCGAGCGTCACCATGCTCGGGTCCGCGGCCAGGCGGCGCCGGGCCTCGTGCAGCCGGGATTTGACCGTGCCCTGGCGGCGACCGATGGCCACGGCGATGTCGCGCTCGCTGAGATCGGCGTAGTACCGCAGGACGACGGGGACGCGCAGCGAGACCGGAAGCCGTTGCAGTGCCGCCAGGACGGTGTCCGCCACCTCCGACCGTTGCGCGCAGACGGCGGGATCACTGTCGGGCGCGGCGAGGGAGCTGAGCGGACCGTCGTCGGCTCGCCGGTCCCGATGGGGGATCTCTTGGCGCAGCTTCGAATAGCAGGAGTTCACCACCACGCGGTAGAGCCATGGCTTGATGCTCGGAACCGACGTCAACGAGTCACGAAAGCGCCAGGCGCGCAGGAACGCTTCCTGCACGGCCTCTTCTGCGTCGGCCTGGTTGCCGAGGATGAGACAGGCCGTGCGGTAGGAGACCGCGTACCCCTCCTCGAGCCAATCTTCGAGCCGTTCTTCCACCATCCCCCTCTATGACGCAGCGGGGCGCGATCTGGTTCGCGCCCTCCCGCTTCAGGGCGTGGGCGCCTTAAGGCGTGGGCGGTGCGGGATCCTCCGGTGGCGACAGGGTGGGCGGTTCCGCCGGTTGGGGCCATTGCGGAGCCGGCCACGCTTGGATCCTCGGGTCGGGGTGAGAGCCGGGGAGCGCCGAGACGACAGCGGGTTGCGGGGCGGGGTGGGACTCATTGCCGTTTCCGTTGGACAACGAGCCGTTCACGAACTGCGGTACCGCCTTGGCGCCCTCGGTGTGCACCGGCTCCCCGTAGGCCTCGTCCACCAGGCGGCTGACTTCTCGACCATCGATGATCTCGTTGTCGAGGAGCGCCCGCGCGATGGCGTTGAGGCCCCCACGGTGCTTGCTCAGGACCTCCATGGCGCGTTCCTCTTCGGCCCTGAGGATGCGCTCGACCTCATCGTCGATGATCTTGGAGGTGTCCTCGGAATAGTCACGTGTGTGCATCAGGTCCTCGCCCAGGAAGACCTGGCCCTGCGAGCCCCAGGCCATGGGCCCGATGGCCTCGCTCATTCCCCACTCGCGGACCATCTTGCGTGCCAGTTCGGTATTGCCGACGAGATCGTTCGCGGCACCGGTGGACAGGTCGCCATAGACGAGCAGCTCGGCCACGCGACCACCCATGCGGACGCACAGCGCGTCCTCTATGTACTGCCGGGGGTGAATGTGGCGTTCTTCCATCGGGAGCTGGTGGGTGACGCCCAGCGCCATGCCGGTCGGGAGGATCGTGACCTTGTGGACGGGGTCGGCGTGCTCGAGCACGTACGCCAGCACGGCGTGCCCGCCCTCGTGGTAGGCGATCCGCTCCTTCTCGGCGTCGGAGAGCACCATGCTCTCGCGGCGCTGCCCCAAGAGCACACGGTCCCGGGCGGACTCGAAGTCCTGCATGGCGATGTCGAGGCTCCCCCGGCGGACCGCATGCAGCGCCGCTTCGTTGACCAGGTTGGCCAGGTCGGCGCCGCTCATACCCGGAGTGCCGCGGGCGACCACGGTGAGATCGACATCGGAGGCCATCCGCTTGCCCTTGCAGTGGACCTGAAGGATCGGCAGCCGCTCTTCGAGGTCGGGCAGGGGCACCACGATCTGGCGGTCGAAGCGTCCGGGACGCAGCAGGGCCGGATCCAAGATGTCGGGGCGGTTCGTCGCGGCGATCATCACGACCCCCTCCGACGTGTCGAAGCCGTCCATCTCCGAGAGCATCTGGTTGAGCGTCTGCTCGCGCTCGTCGTGCCCACCGCCGAGCCCCGCGCCGCGCTTGCGCCCGATGGAGTCGATCTCGTCGACGAAGACGATGGCCGGCGCTTGCTTGCGAGCCGTCTGAAAGAGGTCACGGACCCGGCTGGCGCCGACGCCGACGAACATCTCCATGAAGTCCGATCCGCTGACCGACATGAAGGGCACGCCGGCCTCGCCGGCCACCGCTCTGGCCAACAGCGTCTTGCCCGTTCCGGGAGGGCCGACCAACAGCACACCCTTGGGGATTTTGGCCCCGATCTCCTTGAAGCGGGCGGGAGTCTTCAAGAAGTCGACGACCTCACTGATCTCCTGCTTGACCCCCGCGTACCCGGCCACGTCCTCGAATGTCGTCGAGGGGCGGTCGCTGCTGAAGGTCTTGGCCTTCGACCTTCCTATCGACATGATCCCGCTCATCTGGCCCTTGGTCTGGCGGCCGATGAAGAAGATGAACGCCGCGCCGATGCCGATGAAGAAGATGTACGGAAGGAGCTCGCCGAGCAGGTTCGTGGTCGGCGTCGGGAAGCTCACCGCTACGCCGTCGTCCCGCATCTGGGTCACATCGTTGGGGAGCGACGGGCTCGGCCCCTGGACCGAGTAGGCGGTCCCGTCCTTGAGCTTCCCGTTGATCTCGCCGGTGCCGTTGCTGATCTGGGCGGTGTTGACCAGCTTGGCCCGTACGTCCTGGAGGAATTTGGTGTAGCTCAGCTGCTGGGAATTCGTGGTCTTGAACGACGAGACGGCGAGCAGGATGGCGATGATCCCGATGACGGCCACGCCCCACAGCCAACGCCAGTTTTGCCCCTGCGGGGGGCCACCCGACGGCGTGTTCCCATCGCCCGACGGCGCGTGTGGAGGGACAGGGGAACGGTCAGGACGTTGCGGACTCACCGGACCAGCCTATTCGGACGTTTCAATGGACGGTGACCACCCCCCGCTGCAGGTAATAGGCCCCGGGAGGGCCAGTAACGTCTGGCCGTGACCGACATCGACCCTGACCAGGGGCGCCTGGGCGGAGGTGGCACACCAGCCCGGCCGCCGGGGCCCGTCCCCGGGGGGTTCGTTCCGTCGATCCGCCCTGGCCAGACGCCCCCCCCAGCTCCGGTGTGGCCGCCCGACACCTCCCTTTCCCCTGGTGGGGGCGGTCAAAGCGGGCCTTTTCTCGACCGCCCCGGTGTCCCTCCCACGACCAAGTCGGCGGCCGGGCGCTGGTTCTTCTACGCCCTCCTCGGCTTCCTGGCCGGGCAGATCATCGGGAGCGTCTTCGCGGTCCTGGCGGGCGACATAGCGGGGAAGAACGCCACCCAGATGACGGCCATCGCCAATGCCGCCAGTCCCCCCGAGTGGTACGTCATCTCCACCCTGGTCGGTCTGTGGGTCGGCTTTATCGGTGCTCCCTGGTTGGCCAGCCGGACCCAGGGCACCCGCCACCTCCTGTCCGATCTCGGGGTGCGCTTCCGCTGGGCCGACCTCTGGGGCCTCGCCATCGGGGTCGGCGCGCAATATGGGATCGCCCTGCTCTACTGGCCCTTCCAGCACGACATCCACAACATGAACGCCCCCGGCCAGAAGTTGACCGGTGGCGCCCACGGGGCAGGGATCGTGGTCGTGGTGGTGGCCACGGTGATCGTGGTCCCGTTCATGGAGGAGCTGTTCTTCCGGGGACTGCTCTTCAAGGCGCTGGCCCGCCTCTTCACCCCGCCGGGTCCGGGGACCACCCGGGCCCGTGGCGCGGGCGTCGTCCTGGCCGTCATCGTCGACGGGCTCTTGTTCGGCCTGGCCCACGGGGAATGGGTCCAATTCGCCGGCCTCGCCTTGTTCGGGGCCATCCTGGCTGCGATCTCGTACCGGAGCGGGCGCCTCGGCATGAACATGTTGGCGCACGCGTCGTTCAACCTGATCGCCGTCGTGTCGATCCTCAACCAGCGGGGCGGCGTGATCCATTGACGACCACCGTGGGCAGGGGCGCCTCGCCACGGGAAGCGCCGCCGGCCCCAGATGGTGCGCCGCAGCACCGCCGGAGGCGGTCGCTCCCGGGGTCCGCCAATTGGGCGCCGAAGGCGGCCACCGTCCTCTGCGTCGTATCGGTGGTCGCTGTCGTCTTGTGGCGGCTCCACCCGAGCCTCTTGCTGTCGACCTCGATTCCGACCGGTGGCGACAACGGGGGCCACTACGCCATGCCGGCGTTCTTGAAGTCGAATCTCTTGAACCACGGGCAACTCACCGGTTGGGACCCCGGCTGGTACGACGGCTTTCCCCTCTACACGTACTACTTCGTCCTGCCTGATCTCATTGGTGCGCTGCTCAGCTACGTCGTTCCGTACGCGTTGGCCTTCAAGTGGATCACCGTCCTCGGATCCCTCCTCCTCCCGCCCGCGGCGTGGGCCATGGGCCGGCTCTTCGGCCTGCGCCGCGCCTTTCCCGGTGCCGTGGCCGCGCTGACCCTGTGCTACCTCTTCGACTACACCTACACGATTTACGGCGGGAACCTGTTCTCCACGTTGGCCGGCGAGTACGCCTACTCACTGAGCATCGCTCTGGCCCTCGTGTTCCTCGGGCTCATGGCGAGGGGGCTCCGCACCGGCCGGCACCGGGCCTGGACCGCGGTCGCGTTGGCCGCGTGCATCCTGGCGCACATCCTCCCCGCCCTTTTTGCGCTGGTCGGCGCGGCACTCCTCGTGGTGATGGAGATGCTGCCGCAACGCATCAGGCCACGAGATTCGTGGCATGCCCATCCGGCGGACGAGGTCGTGCCGCAGGTCCTGACCCGGCCGCAAGCCCTGTGGTGGGGCATCTCCACCGTGGCCATCGGGACCCTGCTCGTCTCGTTCTGGTGGGTGCCCTTCGGCGCCGAACAGGCCTATTCGACGTCGTTGGGCTATGTGAACGTGCACACGTTCGTCACCCTGCTCCTTCCCCAAGCCGACTGGTGGGTCCTGATCCTGGCCGGGATCTCTGCGCTGGCTGCCTTCGCGCTCCGTAGTCGCTTCGGCATCCTGATGGCGCTGCTGGCGGGTGTGTTCGCCCTCGCCGTCGTCGTCGATCCGCAAGGCAGCCTCTACAACACTCGATTCCTCCCCCTCTGGTTTCTGCCCGTCTACCTGCTGGCCGGCTGGGGTGTGGCGACGGCGGTGACCGGCGTGGTCGACCTGTGGGAATGGTGGTGGGGACGCCGCTGGGCCGCCCGCGTCGTCGATACGCCCGAGACGCCCGTCCGGCGCCAATCGTGGCCCGCCGCGGCGGTGGCCGGGCCGCTGGCGGCGCTCCTGGTAGCCGTGGGTGTGGTGGCGACGCCGTTCGTGCTCAATGCGTCCGCCATGAAGTCGATCGGCATCACGCCGGGGCCCAACCAGGTCACGAATTGGTCCTCGTTCAACTACAGCGGCTACCAGGCGCAGGCGGCGTATCCCGAGTACCGGGCCCTGGTCCAGACGATGGAGCGCGTGGGAGCCACCGATGGGTGCGGGCAGGCAATGTGGCAGTACGACCCCACCCTCAACCGCTTCGGGACGACGCAAGCGCTGATGCTGTTGCCCTACTGGTCGAGCGGCTGCATCGGCTCCATGGAGGGCCTGCTCTTCGAGTCCGCCTCCACCACGCCCTATCACTTCCTCAACCAGGCCGAGCTGTCCGTGTCGCCGTCGGAGGCAATGGTCGGCCTGGACTACTCGTCGCTCAACGTGCCGGCCGGGATCCAGCACCTCCAACTCCTGGGCGTCCGCTACTTCATGGCGTCGAGCACCCAGGTTCAAGAGGCGGCATCCGCCGACCCCTCCCTCCGCCTGGTGGCCCAGACCGGACCGTGGACGTCGGGCCAGGCAGGCGTTTCGACGACCACGACGTGGAAGATCTACGAAGTCCTGAACGCGCCCTTGGTGACGGGGCTGGCCAACGATCCCGCAGTGGAGATCGGCGTGCGGCCGGCCCAGTCGTCATGGTTGCCCCCATCGGAGAGTTGGTACGACGAGCGATCGCGCTGGGATGTCTTCCTGGCCCAGAGCGGGCCGGCCTCGTGGCCCCGCGTGCCGATCGGCGATACCTCCCCGCCGCGGCGCGCCGTCCCCAAGACGCGCGTGACCGGGGTGGTGGAGACCGACGACACGGTGAGCTTCCATGTCTCGAGGATCGGTTCGCCCGTGCTCGTCAAGGTCTCCTACTTCCCCAACTGGCAGGCCTCCGGGGCCACGGGCCCGTACCGCGTCACCCCCAACCTGATGGTCGTGGTGCCGACGGCACACAACGTGGTTCTCCACTACGGGGCCAGCCCGGCCAATCGGGTGGGCCAGGGCCTGACCATCGTCGGGGTGGCCGCGCTCGGCACGGTGGTCATCCGGGCCCGTTTGCGGAAGCGTCGCGGACGGCACCGCAAGACCAGGCGGAAGGATGACCTTTCGCCCGCCACCTAAGGTTGTGCCGTCATGACTCGAATGGACCAGGTCTTCAAGGCCTACGACGTGCGCGGCACGGTGCCGGACCAGCTGGACGCGACGATGTGCCGGGCCATCGGGAGGGCCATGGCCCGTTTTGCCGGGGCGCCCGAAATCCTCATGGCTCGGGACATGCGGGAATCGGGGGTCGAGTTGTCCCGGGCCTTCTCCGACGGCGTGCGCTCCGAGGGCGTGAACGTCACCGATTTGGGGATGGCGTCCACCGACTTCCTCTATTTCGCGACCGGACGCCTCGACGCGCCGGGAGCGATGTTCACGGCTTCGCACAACCCGGCGAAGTACAACGGCATCAAGCTGTGCCTCTCCGGAGCCCGTCCGATCGGCCGCGCCACCGGCCTGGCCGAGATTGAGGCGACGGCCGAGGACCTCTTGGACGAGCCTCCCGGCGAGCCGACAGGGTCCTGGCGTGAGCTCAAGCTGCTCGACGAATGGGCCGAGCATGTGATCTCCTTTGTCGACCAAGACGTGTTGCGACCGCTCAAGGTCGTCGCCGATACGGCCAACGGCATGGGTGGACTGGTGGTGCCGACCGTGTTCTCCCGGCTTCCCTTCTCCGTCGACGTCCTCTTTCCCGAGCTTGACGGCAACTTCCCCAATCACCCGGCCGACCCCATCCAACCGGAGAACCTGGTCGACCTGAAGGCGGCCGTGCTCGCCGAGGGGGCCGACATAGGTCTGGCCTTTGACGGTGATGCCGACCGCGTCTTCCTGGTCGACGAGCGCGCGGAACCGGTGTCGGGCTCACTCACCACGGCATTGGTGGCCGCGTCCATGTTGCAGAAGCACCCGGGGGAGACGATCCTGTACAACCTCATCTGCTCGCATGTGGTGCCCGAGGTCGTGACCGAGCTCGGCGGCACGCCCATCCGCACCCAGGTCGGGCACTCGATCATCAAGCAGGTGATGGCCGAGACCAACGCCATCTTCGGGGGCGAGCACTCGGGCCACTACTACTACCGGGACAATTTCCGCGCCGACTCGGGCATCATCACCGCGCTCTTGGTGCTCGAGCTGCTCAGCGTCAGCGCCGAGCCCCTCTCGGTGCTCCTGCAGCCGTTCCAGCGCTATAGCGATTCGGGGGAGATCAACACCGAGGTGCGCAATCCGGCGGCGACGGTGGAAGTGATCGCACGGCACGAAGGTTCCAACGGGGCCTCGGTCGATCGGCTCGACGGCTTGACCGTCGATCACGGCGACTGGTGGTACAACCTGCGCCCGTCGAACACCGAGCCGTTGCTTCGCCTCAACGTGGAGGCGAAGACCCCGGAACGGTGTGCCGCGCACGTCGCGGACGTGGAGCAGCTCATCGCCACGTACGCAGGCGCGAATTAGGACGCGAGTGAGGGGACCGAAGATGAGGACCGATCATGACACTTGACCCGTTGTTGCTCGAGGTGTTGGCCTGCCCCATCGACAAGGCGCCCCTGTGGTGGTTCGCCGACGAGGGGATCCTGTACAACCCTCGCCTCCGCAAGAGCTACCCGGTGGTCGACGGCGTACCCGTGCTCCTGGTCGAGGAGGCTTCGGATGTCACAGATGCCGAGCATGAACGACTGACGGTCAAGGCGGAGAAGGAGGGCGTGCGCGCGACCGGACCAGCACCGGGGTGAACCGCGCCGGGTATCTCGACACCGTTGGCATGTGGGACGCCACGGTGGGCGCACCCGAGCAGGGCCTCGCGGCCGTGGCACACGCGGGCGAAGTGCTCGAAGGTGCCGTGCTTCCTCCGGTTGACGAAATCCGCTCCGTGCTCGTCCTCGGTACGGGCACCGGTGCGACGGCGGCCGAGTTGGTGTCGGCCCATGGCGCCGCGCATGCCTCGATCCCGGTTGTCGTCGGGAGCGGCTATGCCACACCCTCATTCGTGGGACCCCGCACGCTTGCCTTTGCCCTTTCGTGCGGCGGCGACACGGAAGAGACGTGCGCTGCCGCGACAGCGGCTGCCGAACGTGGAGCCCAGATGGTTGTCGTCTCTGGGGGCGGCGAGCTCGCCCGCATGGCGACGGCATCGGACCTCACACTCTTTCGCGTTCCGACGGACCTGCCGGCGGCGCGGACCGCGCTGGGCTCGCTGGCGATCCCCGTGCTGATGACCCTGGCCCGGGTGGGGATCATCCCCGATGTCGGGCCTTCCCTCGGCGCCGCGCTCTCCTTGTTGCAGCGACGACGGGACGCCCTTCTCGTCCCCGGAAGCCCGCCCGAGGACGTGGCGCGCCACATTGGCCGCACCATCCCACTGGTGTACGGATCGACCGGTGTCGNNTCCAACCCGAGTTGTCGCATAACGAACTTGCCGGCTGGGGCCAGCACGGGGACGTGACGCGCCAAGTGCTCTCGCTCGTCACACTCCGGCATGGTGGGGAGCACCCCCAGGTGGCGCGCCGCTTCGACCTCGTCGTCGAAGCCACCGACGAGGTGATGGCGAACGTCATCCCGGTCTGGGCCGAGGGGGACGACGACCTCGCGCGNNCCGGGCCCGGTCCCGGCGCTCAGCGACGTGGAGTCGGCGCTCCGAAGCTGAGCGAGCCCCCGAAGGGAATCGGCAGTACGTTCTGTCGGTGGCGCCTCCGATGCGATCATTGCAAACGGGGGCCCTGCAGCGGACCCTGCAGGACAGCCCGGACACGGTGACGCAGATCCTCGAGGAGCTCACCGGGGAGGCGATCGTGGCACGTGTCGTGCGCCAGGACGCGATCACAGCGGGGGCCGACAACGCGCTTGGCGTCCCGACGGGCCAGCCGATGATGCACCGGGTCGCCGTGCTCAAGGGCTCGACGAGTCAGGAGCCGTACCTCTACGCGGAATCGACGTTTGATCCCCAACGGCTGCCGGACACCGTGGGTGTGCAGTTGGCACACACGAACGAGCCCATCGGGCGGATTGTCGTCGCACACGGGTTCCGTCTCACCAGAGTGGCGCTCCCTCGGCCGGGGCTCCCCGCACTGCCCCCGGCCATCACCGCAGGCGAACCTGCGGCGGAGGTCGTCTGGGCCCGCGCGTATGTCCTGCTGCTCGACGACCATCCCGTGTTCGCCATCCGCGAGTGGTTCTTCCGCTCGGTCCTCGACGCTCGGTCTCGCCGCGTGTGACCTTGCGCCGTTGCCGTGCTCCCTGCCCCGGCGAGCGCCAGCAGCGGCGTGCCGGCCGAAGCAAGTAGCGTCACCCATGAAGACGACAGGGACCGGCGTACCAAGGAGGATCAGGTGGTCATAGTCGGAGGGTCATTCGAGGTCGAGCCAGACCAACGTGACGCATTCGTGGCGGGGCGTCGCGACGCGATCAAAGCCGCCAGGGCCGAGGCGGGCTGCCTCGAGTACGCCGTCACGGCCGATCCGATCGAACCGGGCCGGGCCGTGCTCTACGAGCGATGGGCCGACCAAGCAGCGCTGGACGCCCACCTCGCCGGCATGCGTCAGGCGCCGCCCCCGCCCCCCGGTGCGGTGACGCCGAAGTCGGCCACCGTCGTCGTCTATGAGATCTCGGGAGAGCGGAGGCTCGTGGGCTGACCTCCCGGCGTCAGCTCAGGCGCTCGACGATCATGGCCATGCCCTGACCGCCGCCGACGCACATCGACTCCAGTCCGAATGTCTTCCCGGTGTCCTCGAGGGCGTTGAGAAGCGTGGTCATGATGCGTGCCCCTGTCTGGCCGAAGGGATGCCCCAGGGCGATCGCCCCGCCCTTCACGTTGAGCTTGTCCCAGCTGATGCCCAGATGCCTGGCCGACGGGATCACCTGCGCCGCGAACGCCTCGTTGATCTCGACCAGGTCGATGTCGTCGATCGTCATGTTGGCTCGCGTGAGAACTTGACGGCAGGCGTCCACCGGACCCAGTCCCATGATCTCGGGGTTCAATCCGGTCACGGCACTGGCCACAATCCGGGCCAGGGGCGTGATACCCAACTCCCTGGCCTTGGTATCACTCATGACGATCACCGCGGCTGCGCCATCGTTGAGCGGGCAGGCGTTGCCGGCCGTGACGGTGCCCCCCTCGCGGAAGACCGGCTTGAGCTGCGAAAGCCCCTCGAGTGTCGTGCCGGGACGCGGGCCGTCGTCCTTGGCGATCACCGTTCCGTCGGCCAGGTTGACCGGGATGATCTCGCGCTCGAAGAAGCCGTTCTCCTGGTTCGCCACGGCGCGCGTCTGGGAGAGGACGGCGAACTCGTCCATCTCACCCCTGGTCACGTTTTCGAATTCGGCCACGTTTTCCGCCGTCTGCCCCATGGCGATGTAGACGTCGGCCACACTTCCGGCGAGCGGTGACCACGGCTCGGTGACCGCAGGGGTCCGGGCCGTGGTTCGCGCCTCGGCCGCTGCGAACGCGGTGTTGTGCGGTCCGGTATCCGATGCGCCGTGCATATAACGGCTGACGGTCTCCACGCCGGCTGCGATGAACACATCGCCCTCACCGGCGCGGATGGCGTGCGCGGCCATGCGGATGGTCTGGAGGGACGACGAGCAGTAGCGGTTCACCGTGACGCCCGGGACGTTGTCGAGCCCGGCCAGGATCGCGGCCACCCGGGCGATGTTGTAGCCCGCCTCGCCAGCCGGCTGCCCGCACCCGAGCAGCACGTCCTCCACGTCGCTCGGGCTGAGCTGTGGCACCTTCTCCAGGACGGTCTTGATGACCAATGCGCTGAGGTCGTCGGGACGGCATTCGACCAGTGAGCCTTTGACGGCCCGCCCGATCGGGGTGCGACCGGTGGCGACGATGACGGCTTCGGGCATGGTGAAAGCTCCTCGGTTTGGTTCTCCCGGGTTCCGCCCGAGAACGTCAGCAGGTTACCGGCTGGTAGTACGGCGTCCTCCGACGTAGCCCATTGGCCGTTGGAAAGGGCGGAATGTAACGTGTTCTACGAGCCACCCGATCGGTCCCGGACCGTTCGGCGTGCGGCGCCGCACAGGGTCCGGCACAGTGACGCAGCCCCGGGAGGGACACCATGGAAATCGCGTACACGGAGGAACAGCAGGCGCTCAAGAGCGAGTTGCGGGCCTACTACGAGAACCTCCTCACGCCCGAGCTCGAGCTCGAGCTCTCAGAGGCCGCCGGCATCGGTCCGACGGTGCGCCGGGTGGTAAAGCAGATGGCAACCGACGGGTGGCTGGGCATCGGTTGGCCCAAGGAATGGGGTGGCCAGGGCCGCTCGGCCGTAGAGCAGTTCATCTTCTTCGACGAGTCGATGCGCAGCGGGGCGCCGGTGCCGATGCTGACCATCAACACGGTCGGGCCGACCATCATGAATTTCGGATCGCAGGAACAAAAGGAGTTCTTCCTCCCGAAGATCCTGGCCGGTGACATCCACTTTTGCATTGGCTACACCGAAGCCAACTCTGGGACCGACCTGGCCTCCCTGCAGACGCGCGCCGTGCGCGACGGCGAGGAGTACGTCATCAACGGCGCCAAGATCTACACCAGCCTGGCCGGTGATGCCGACTACATATGGTTGGCCGCCCGCACCGACCCCAACGTCGCAAAGCACAAGGGCATCTCCCTGTTCCTCGTCCCCATGGATACGCCGGGCATCCGGGTCGTCCCCATGAAGCTCTTGAGCGAGCACAACATCAACTACACCTTCTATGAGGATGTGCGCGTGCCCGCCTCGGCGCTCGTGGGCGGCGAGAACGAGGGTTGGACGTTGATCACGAATCAGCTGAATCATGAGCGCGTGACCCTGTGCGCCCCCGGCATCGTCGAGCGGGTGCTCAACGACGTCAGGGCCTGGGCCCAAGCGACCAAGCTGCCCGACGGACGACGCGTCGTCGACCAGGAATGGGTGCAGGAGCACCTGGCCCGGGTCTACGCCGAGCTCGAATTTCTCCGCCTGATCAACTGGAAGGTGGCTTGGCAGGCCACCCAGGGTCATTTGGACGTGGCCGATGCCTCGACGATCAAGGTCTTCGGGACCGAGTTCTATCTCCGGTCGTTCCGATCCCTCATGGAGATTCTGGGGCAGGCCGGCTACCTCACCCGGGGGTCACCGGCCGCGGTCATCGCAGGGCGGCTCGAGATGTACGCCCGTTCCATGATCCTCCTGACCTTCGGCGGTGGCACCAACGAGATCCAGCGGGATCTCATCGCCATCTTCGGCCTCGGCATGCCGCGGTCGCGCTGAGTCAACAGAAGGAGCACACGCACATGGACTTCAATTACAGCGAAGCGCAGGATGCCGTCCGCGAGCTGGCCCTACGGATCTTCACGGATCGAGCCACCCCCGAGCGCCTCAAGGAGATCGAGCTGGCGGCGGGCGAAGAGGGTCCGATCGACCGCTCCCTGTGGACGGAGTTGGCGGGAGCCGGCCTTCTCGGCATCCACCTCGGGGAGGAAGACGGGGGAGGCGGTCTCGACTTCGTGGCCGCCTGCCTTGTGATCGAGGCGGCCGGACGCACCGCGGCCTACGTTCCGTTGGTGGAGACGATGATCTATGGCGCCGCCCCCATCGCGCACTTCGGCAACCCCGCTCAGCGGCACGCCTGGCTACCCGGCGTGAGCAGCGGCGAGCTCATCCTCACCGCGGCGATGGCCGAGTTGGCGGGCGAGGTCGTCCTCCCGGGCGGTAGCAGCCCTGCCACGATCGCCAGCGCGCAGTCCGACGGCACCTGGGTGGTCGACGGGACGAAGGCCTGCGTGCCGGCAGCGCTGGTTGCCGATGCCATTCTCGTTCCGGCCACCTGCGTCGCAGCCGACGGCTCGTCCGGGGGCAGCGGCGTGTTCATCGTCGACGCCGACGCCGACGGCATCGTCCTGACGAGACAGATGACGACTTCGGGTCGACCCGAGGCGGTGGTCGAAATGACGGGGGTAACGGTTGGTGAGGATCGCCTTCTGGGCGGGGCGGACGCCGACGGCGCCGCCATCGTCACCTACATCACCGAGTTCGCTACCACCGCACTCTGCGTCATGGAGGCCGGAGTGTGTGCAACGGCCCTCGCCCTCACGAGTGATTTCACGAAGACGAGAGTGCAGTTCGACAAACCAATCGCCACGTTTCAGGCGGTAGGCCAGCGAGCCGCTGACGCGTACGTCGACACCGAAGGCATCCGCCTCACGGCGTGGCAAGCCGCCTCGCGCCTCTCCGTCGGACTGCCGGCGTCAGCTGAAGTGGCCGTGGCCAAGTACTGGGCGGCCGAGGGAGGCCAGCGTGTCGTGCACGCGGCTGCGCATCTTCACGGTGGTGTCAGCGTGGACCGTGACTACCCGCTCCATCGCTTCTTCTTGTTGACCGAGCACATCGAGTTGACGCTCGGGGGGGCGAACGAGAACCTGCGCCGGCTCGGCCGCATATTGGCCGCCGAACCCGCGTAACGATCCAGGGGGCTAGCCCGGGGGCGCCGCCAGGCCCAACCCGTACCCAGCCAGAAAGATCCCAGCCTCATGGTGGCGCCGGTACCCGTTGGCCAAGTGGTGGAACGCCGCGGAGTGGTTGGGGTGCACCAGGTGTGCCAACTCGTGGACGAGCACCGCGTCGAGCACCCATTCGGGCACCGAGCGCAGTCGGTGGGAGAGCCGAATCTCCCCCGAGTGGAACGAGCAAGAGCCCCAACGCGCCGACTGATTGGTCACCCAACGCACCGACGTCGGGCGGGCCCCGATCCGGTAGCGGTCGCTCAAGGCCACGGCCCGGGTCATGAGCTCGGCGTCGCCAATGGCGGTGCGGAGGGGATGCTTGGCCACCAAGCGGTCGACGAGCCAGGCGATCGTCTTCTCCCGGGCCTCCTGGGAGAGGTGGGCCGGCAACGACACGACGATGCGGCCGCCGACCCAGCGGGCTTCGGACGTCTTGCGCCGGCGAGCGCTGATGCGCACCTCGACGTCGGGCCAGCCGGGGGGGGTGGCCCGCGAGGCGTGGGTCGGGCCCTCGTCGTGCCGCGGGCCCTCGATCGGCACTGGCTCACGGGGTTCGAAGGCGTCGCCATCGAAGGCGGTCGGTCCGAGTGCGTCGAAGAGGCTCACCCGGTCATTCTGGCGCAGCCCTGTGACAGGTCGGGGTACCCGCCGCCGACACCCAATCGATTGTCCGGATCAACGCGGCCGTCGCCTCTCCGCAAGGAAGCCTCGGCCTGGCGAAACGGACGTCCCAAGGGGTCGCCACGGCGCAACGGCGCCATAGGGTGAACGCATGCCCAACGACACGGACACCGTCGTACTCGCCAGCCACCCCGTCCGACGGATCGGTTTCGGAGCGATGCAACTTCCCGGCCCCGGGGTGTTCGGACCACCGAAGGACCGCGACCTCGCCCTGGTGATTCTCCGTCGTGCCGTCGATGCCGGCGTCAATCACATTGACACCGCCCAGTTCTATGGCCCCGACGTGGCCAACGAGCTGATCCGCCAGGCACTGCATCCGTACCCCGACGACCTGGTGCTGGTCTCCAAGGTCGGTGCCGCACGCGGCGCGTCCGGCGAGTGGTTGGGCGCACAACAGCCGGCAGAGTTACGGGCCGGGGTCGAGGCCAACCTGGTAGCACTCGGGCTGGACCAGATCCCCGTGGTCAACCTGCGCCGCCACCCTGAATCCGACGTGCCGTTCGCCGACCAGCTGGGGGCGATGATCGCCATGCGTGAGGAGGGTCTCATCGGGAGTATCGGCCTCAGCAACGTGAGTCTGGAGCAGTACCGTGCCGCCCGAGAGCACACCCAGGTTGCATGCGTCCAGAATTCCTACAGCCTGGCTGACCGCTCAGACCAAGCTCTGTTCGATGCGTGCCGTCACGACGCGGTGCCCTATGTCCCGTTCTTCCCGCTGGGCTCGGCCTTCCACCCCGAGAATCCCGTGCTCACTGCGCCGGCGGTGAACGAGACGGCGCGGCGCCTCGATGCCACGCCGGCCCAGGTGGCGTTGGCCTGGTTGTTGGGCCAAGCTCCGACGGTGCTCCTGATTCCCGGGACATCGTCGCTCGACCATCTCGGCGAGAATCTCGCAGCGGGCGACCTCGTTCTCGATCACGCGGCGCTCCAGGCTCTTTCCGGCTGAGCCGGGAGATTTCCTCCGCAACCTGTCTGCACCCTAATTACGAGACTCAATTGTTAGGTTGCGTCCCTATCCGCGGATGAGCGATCGCGCTCTCCGCGAGCAGGTACAGCCCGCGACCTGGATCACGGGACTGATTCTGCATGTTTCGGGCGGCAGTTGTCGAGGAGGCGGAATCGAATGACAGGTCATATGTCGCATGCGTCGTGTGTGGGCGGCCGCGGCGTGACGGACAACCCGGGATCAGCATGACAGGAGGTCGGATCTCTCGACTCTTCCTCGGGGCCGCGCTCGTCGTCGCGGTCGGAACTCTTGGCTTGGCGTCGCTCGCAGGAGCGAGCACACCGGCTCCCCCCGGCACCCCGGTGGGCCCCGACCCTTCTTCCTCCGGTCCGCTCGCGACCAACTTCTGGTTGGCCTCGTCGCAAGGCAACGTGTGGAGCTTCGGCAATGCGGGCTCATACGGATCGGCGGCCGGATTGCCGCTGAGCCACCCGATCGTCGCCATCACGCCCACCCCTGACGGCCAGGGTTACTGGCTGGTGGCCAGCGACGGCGGCGTCTTCACCTACGGCGATGCGACGTTCTACGGTTCGACCGGCGCCATCGCGCTGAACAAACCCATCGTGGCCATGGCACCCACCCCCGACGGCAAGGGCTACTGGCTGGTGGCCAGCGACGGCGGCATCT
>PMLV01000219.1 GCA_003160635.1 Acidimicrobiaceae bacterium
TACCCGCCGCGATGCTAAAGGCGGATCCGCCGTTCTCGGTGAAGCTGAACAGGTTTCCGACCAGGTTGGAATTGGCCGAGACCTTGCAGATCTTCAACTGGCCCGGTTGTACCTTGTTGGTGAAGTGCGCCACGGTCTCATTGGTGACCGTCGATCCGGCCGGTACCTTGACCGTGACCGTCTTGGCCGACAGGGTCTTCGACACCAGGCGGCCCGAAGGGCTGACCGTGATCGAGGTGACACTGTCCCCCTTGGGAAGGCCGGTCGCCAGCTCGGTGACGGTCTCTTTGCCCGAGGGCACCGTCAACGGGCTGCTGCACCCGCCGCCCACCACGGACACCGTGCTCTCAGAGCCGCTGACGCTGAACTGGAAGGGTAAGCCGGTCATGCCGTTGGCCGCGGACTTACAGATCTCCAGGGTCCCCGCAGGCGGCGCCGGCTCGAAGTCATACGTGGTCGCCCCGCCAGCACTGGTGCCAACGGTGAGCGTAGCGACGTTGCCGGTCATCGCTGGCCAAGCGCTGCCGACGTTGACGCCGACACCGCCGCCCGATGCCACGGGAAGAACTGTGGCGCTCGGGTAGTAGTTGAGGAAGGTACTCCAGCTAACCCCAGGCCCGTTTGGAGCACAACCGGCATGGCCGACGCCTGTACTACCGGTGCCCCACACCTTGCCATTCCCACTGAGCACATCCCAGGTCTGCCAGGTGTCATTGGCAACTGCTGGATAGGGAGCGGACTGCAGGTAGGGCTCGAAGTTCAGCGTCGAGTAGCCGCTTGGGCCGCAGCCAGCAGTTGTCCCTGCACCTGAGGGGGTGCCGGGATCGATCACCAGCTGCAGGCTCGGGTCGTAATCCGGCGCGCCATTGGTGTACGTCGTGTACGAAAGTGCGGTGATGTTGCTGAGCGGCGTGCCGGACCAGTCGTCAGTGAAGACGGACCAATGGTCGCTGGTGCCGGTGATCATCAGCTGGAGGCTGCCAACCCCGTTGGGCGAGGACCCTGGTCCAGTCACCAGGCTGACAGCTCCGCTGCCACCGCTCTCGTTGATTACGTCGAACTGCCCTGGCCCCGGGGTCGCCGTCGGAGGGGAGACTAAATCTGCCTGTGTGACCAGCACAGACGTGTCAGCGAGGGCGCTGGGCGCGGAAGCGGCGAAGCCCGCCAGCACCCCGAAGACGAGGCTGACGCTCGCGCCCATCAGGACGGGTACGCGCCATCTCGAGGTTGAGGACTTGTTTCTCATGATTCACATTTTCTTGTAGTTGGTTATTCAACTAGGGCGTCGGGTTCGCCACTCGAAAAGCTCCCGATCGGGGAGTTCGGGGCCGGCTTGTGATCAGACGCGCGAAGTTCGCTGTTGGAAATAATCGGCAGGCGTGTCATGGGGTGCCCCAGAACTAGAACGCGCGGCCCGAATGGCGGCAGAGCACGTCACCGAAGTGCCGGTACGTGCGCATGCAACTATCAATCATGATGTTGGAGTCCCCCGGGGTCCACCGCCGAAGGGTTGGTCCTCAGTAATTTCGGGAGTACCGGGGTGCCCCGGCGACGCCCATCGTTCGGTCCAAACAACCTCAACATTGCGCCTCTTCCATATTTGGCCGTCTATATGACGTGCCAACCATTGGTCGATGCCCTGGCCAGCCTCGAAAGGCCAAATCCAGAAATCCAAGCTCACGTCCCAAAGAAAGAGCACCGGCTGGCCGGCCCGGAACTCCCTCCTGCCGCGCCGACGGACACGACCCACCGACCACGCACTTGGAAAGTACAGGGGGGCGGCTTCCGGTTCCTCCCCCAAACGACGTAATCCTCCTACGTCATCTTGGGGGGGACGGAGAGCTGGTCGGGGTAGGCCACGCAGGGCAGGCCGGCAGCCAGCGGATCGCACTGCTTGATCTCCTACAGCATTGGGGCCGCCAACACCCGACCGGGTAAGCCGGAGCACCACCGATTTTGCCCGCCTCCTCGACCAAGCCGAGAAGTGCGACGAAGAAGCAGTTCACCCCGTACGGGCGGATATGGGGTTATGGTCCGGTTCCCCCCTCCGACACCAGGGTTGAACCGGGCCTTTGTAGCTCCCTTTCACTTGTCCGGCCGAGACCGAGAACAACGCTGGTGTCACAAACGTGCCCTCGCGATCCGGTATCCCGCGCTGGGGGATGCTCGACGTACTCGGGAGGCTCATAAGCCGATGGAAACGGAATGTGACTGCCCGATGCCGCGCTCACCGCCTGACCACATCTGAGATCGTTGCTACTCGGCTCTCAGCACCAGGGCCGTCGACGTCCGGGCGGCATTGCGGCCAGGAATCGCGGCCACGAGGTTGGCCAACACGAGCGTTCCCACCGCAACCAGGACGATCGGGACGGCCGGGACGGTTGAGTCGACGACGGCGGAGAGTTCGTGGGCGAAGAGGCCCCATAGGAGACGGCCGAGAGCGATCCCAAGAGGGATGCCGACGACTAGGCCGACGAGGGCGACCACCGTGGACTGCCAGGCGATCGCCGCAGCCAATTGGCGCTGGGTGAATCCGAAGGTCTTCAAAAGAGCCAGTTCCCGTCGTCGTCGCCTCACCGACGCCACCAGAGTGACCCCAAGAGCCGCCACCGCGCCCGTCGCAAGTCCACCAGCCAGGAACCCTGGCGTCGTGCCCATGGTGCGGTAGTTGACGATCTCCGCCGGTCGCTGCGCACTCAGGAGCTGAATGGTCAACCCGTAGGCTATAGGGCCGCCCTGGGCCAGGGCTTGTGGCGAACGGAACAGCTGCAGGGCCGAATGCGCGATCCCCTCCAAAGATCGACGGGCGACTGTCGGATCCGATCCGGGGCGTAGGCGGATGAACAGGGCGTTCGGTCCCGAAACGGGGCCGAACTGGTCGAGCAGCGAAGCCGGGGCGGCTGAAGTGGGGATCAGCGCGCCGGTGCTCATCGACGGGTGCACGCCGAGCACCGTGCCGATCGTCGGCAGGGTAGCCGTGCCGACGATCTGCAGACGAACCTTGGGGATACCGCCGCCTTCCACGACCACCGTGTTGCCGATCCGCTTGTGCAGCTGGGCCAGCGTGCGGAACCGAGTACGACTTGGCCCCGTCCGTCCAGGCGGTGACCGCTGAGGACCGGCGGTGCGATTGTGGCCTGCGCGGGCTCAACCTGGACCGGCACCACCTGGTTGTCGATCTCCACCGTCCCGAAGTAGACCCCCGTAGTGCTGGCCACCGTGTGGTCATGGGCCAGCAGGGGTGCAACCACGTGGGAGGGGACGGGTCCGTATCCGTCCGTCGAGTAGAGGGCGTAGTCGAAGTTCCACCCGTAGAGATTGGGATGGGAGATCAGGGTGTTCAGGCTGGCCCCGAAGGTGATTGTGGCGGTTACAACGGTGATCGCCAGTACCGCGCCCAACATCACCGAGCGGACCGGCACGGTGCTGCGGCCCTGCCCACCCTCGAGAGCAAACCGGAGGCCCGCGATCCCCGCCACCGGGATACCAGCCGCGAGACCGACCTGCACGATGCTCGATCCGTGTTCCCTCGCCCGTCCGCGCGAGGTGACGTGATGCGGCGCCTGGCGGTAGGCCATCGCGACCGCCGCCCCGCCGACGATGACTATCTGGGCGAGGACCCCCAGTCCGAGGACCGTCCAATCGAAGTTGACCCCTGGAGACGGGTCAACGGCGCGCACCGGCCCAAACGGGGCGAGCGGGGACAAGCCGACGGCGACGGCGATCGCCAGGAAGGAACCGGCGACCACCGCGCCCACGATGCCGAGCAACCCGTCAGTCGAGGTCACCGGGGGCCCCGCACCGATGGCCCGCAGCACGGCGGCCTCGTCCGCCCCGCCGCGCAGCTGGCGGGAGACAGCCTGAATCCCGATGAGGAGCGCGGCGAGAGCGGCGATGACCCCGAACATCCCGAGGGCGATGGCCTCGGGCCGGATGGCCCGTTGGGCCTCGGCCTCGATCTCCGACGTGACGTAGACCTGGAGCTCGGGGGATGCTCCGGAGGCGGCGGTGATGGGGCTGGTGTCCAAAAGGTGGGCGTACTCGTGCTCGACGGTGGTGTCGTACCGGCTTCCCCCACTTAGCTGCACCCCGTCGTACGTGCCCGACTGGCAGCAGGCTTCGAGCTCATGGAGCAGTGCGGACGTGCCAAGCAGAAAGCCCGTATTACCCCGGTCTATGTCGTCCTGGACAACCTGGGTGTTGAACACGCCGACCCCCACCACCGTCATGTGGATGACCCGGTAGGGCTTCAAACTCCTCTGATTGTTCGTCCAGATCCCGATGGACACGTGAGAGCCCACGTGCAGCCCCAAGAACGCGGCAGCGGTCGGGGTGGCGATGATTTGGTCCGCTTGGGCCGGGTCGGCCCGATGCCCCGAGGTGATCGTGATCCGATCCTGGCGGGAGTACTCTCCGTCCGCGCTGGCGATCAGTTCCACCTGGGCAAGTAGGACGGTGCCCAGCCCACCGCTCGGTGTGCGGGTGGCGGCATTGAAGGAGTCGGCACAGGACACCCGCTTCACGTGGGGCAGGCGGGCGATCTGGGTGATGAGACCCGAAGAGCACGCCACGGCGGTGCTCGGCTGCACCAGAAGGTCAGAGGGATCGGTCCCGGCCAGGAAGGTGGGGTACGAGGACTGGGTGCGACGAGCACCGGCGATCGACCCCATGGCCAGGCCACCCACGAGGCCGAGCAGCAGAACAATCGACAGATAGGCACCCCATCGGCGACGAAAGGTGGCCCGGAACCGGTACCAGGCGACTGTCAGCACGCCGTTCTCACCAAGTCAGGCCTTCCTTGACCTCTCCACCTGCGCCATCACATCCAAAAGTGTCGTCCACGCTCGGTCGGCGGCCAAGGGGGCCAGCATCCGAATCGCATTCGTGCCAGCACCCCGAATCCAAGGAAAAGGTGACGTGCGTCGCTCGGGCCGCACTGTCGCATTTTGCCCCGCAAGTTGCGTACCGGAGCCGAGAACTGGACTTTTAGCCCCACTACGCTGCTTCGAGGGTCACCTCGCCCCGCAATAGGGCCGGTGTACTCAGGGGGTCATACGCCCCTCCGACACGAAATAACCAGCGCGAACGACTGCCGTGAACCTCCCGATGAACGGACCCGTTATTCGTCTTCAGCAACGAAACGAGCAAGTCCTGGCTAAAGCGCGAGGAAGGCGATGCCCTCTACGTCAGCGGCCGCTCTGAGACTAGGGCCGACGTCGTGCTTCGAGACAGCGATGCCAGCGTCCAGATGGTGGGCAGCCGCAAGCGCCTCAACCATCGCCGCAGACATGGCACGTCCAGCGTCTCGGTGTCGCTGTTGCAGTTCGGCCATCGACCACGAAAGCTGGCGCATTGAGAGCACCGCGATCTCATCAGGAAGTGCCGTGAGTTGGGATCGGAATCGGGCGATGTCTTCCGCAGGCAGGGCAGACACCGGCGCCGAAAGCTTGCCGGCGACGGTCGGATTGGCCAGCGAGGAACACAGCCGAAAGAGCCACAGTCCTGTCGTGGCCACGCCATTGGGTGCTACGCCGTCAAGATCAGGCGGCCGTTCGCCGGTGAGGATGTCGCGAAGTAGGTGATCGTCAATGACGACGGAAGTCACTTACGTGGTAGCGAGGTCAGGGTCGTCGAGTCCTCGGACGAATCGCAAATGGTCTTCGGCGGAGAGGGCTTGAGCTAAGAGCCGCTGCGGTCCACCCGGCGGAAGAAGGATCACGGCGTCACCTAGGTCAACGACCGTCACTCGACCACCGTGATCGAGTCCCCAGCGGTGGCGGACGGCCGCTGGTACTGACATCTGTCCACTTGTAGAGACCAGGAACTCCGCTGGAATGGCCATGATCCTTCCTGCTCGTACTTGGTAACTTCTCATACTACCAAGTAAGTATACGACTTCAGGGCTATGAATGAGATGGTTTCAGCGAAGTCCTGACCAGCCACTTTCCATCACGACGGGGCGTGGAGCAAAGTTGCAAGTCGGTCCTCCGACACGACTTTGGTGGCTAAAAGCCCAGCTTAATGGGTATAAATGAGCGTGGAGTAAATTGCTCGTCCGCCGACACTTGACAGAGTCGGTGAGGACTCCCAGTTCAGTGGCCCTATCGAAGCGTGGGGGTTCAAGTCGGAGTACGTGCGAAATCTGGTGGAGGGTCGCCGATAGCCAATCAGAATGCGACTTCGCTGGCCCCGGGAGCGCCTAACGACGAAGCCACAGCTGCTTTGGTATCACCTCTCCAAGGTGGGAGTCGGAGCCATATCGCCGAATATTTGCGAGTCCGTCAATGCCGTGATGGACGAGTTCAGCGTCGTTATGGCGCGCCCCCGAGCCCGCAGCGAGGGCGACCCTTGAACACCTTGGCCTATGCGCCTATTGGGGCACCTTCCGATCAACTCCCACCGCTCCGGCTCCAACCTACGAGCCCCGCGTCCGCACCCAACGAACCGACCTCTTCGGGGGTGCCATCCACGAGTACCGACTCGCCGCGCGAATTGCGTGGATGGGTTCGGCGCCCACAGTCAAGGAGTACCGCGGCTGGACATCCACGCTAACAAGCCATTGACAGGATCCGATATAACCGTTAGTGTCACTCCCTAACGGTTATATCGGAGGCAAGATGCAGCAGGAAGTCGTGCTGGCGATGCTGGCGAAGGAGCCCTCTCAGGGCTACCAGCTGCGCGCCCGGCTCAACGACGCGCTCGGGCCCCTCGGCGAGGCCCTGAACGCCGGCCAGATCTATGTCGTCCTCGGTCGGTTGGAGAAGGCCGGCCTGATCGGCCTCGACGGGGACGCCACGACGAGGGACCGCGAGCGCAAGGCCTACGTGCTCACCTCGCTCGGCCAAGAGCGCGTCGGCGAGTGGCTGGCCGAGGTCAGCTGGCCCAAACCCGACCTCGCCGAATTCCACATGAAGCTCATCGCCGCCGCCCAGGCCGGTCTGGCCGACCCGATCGGCATCGTCGACGCACAGCGCCGGGAGCTGCTTCGGCGTCTCCGCGACGCGCAGCGGGCCGAAATGGACGAACCCGACGGCTCGGACGCAGCGCTCTTGCTCGAAGGAATCGTGCTCCGCCTGCAGGCGGACCTCCGCTGGTTGGAGGCCTGCGAGGCGAACTGGACCACTCGAAGAAGGAAGTCATGAGGAAAGAGGAAGCAATGACGAACGCCGAAACGGCCCTGATCCGCACGGTGGGCCTTCGCAAGGAATACGGACGCGACGAGAGCCTGGTCCGCGCCGTCTACGACGTCGCTCTCGAGGTCAGCCCGGGGCGAGACGCTCGCGATCATGGGGCCGAGCGGGTGCGGGAAGTCGACCCTCCTCCACCTGCTCGGCGGCCTCGACGGCCCGACAGGTGGCGAGCTGTGGCTCGACGACAAGCGCGTCGATCAGTTGAGCGAGCGGGGCCTCGCCAACCTCCGTCGCCGGGAGATCGGCTTCGTCTTTCAGGCGTACCACCTCATGGACGAGCTCACTGCTCGGGAGAACGTCGAGCTGCCTGCGATTCTTGCCCGGCGCTCTCCGCTCCAGGCTCGCACGCGTGCACTCGAACTGCTCGACCAGGTCGGGCTGGCCGACCGAGGCAATCACCTTCCCTCTGCGCTCTCCGGTGGCCAACGCCAGCGCGTCGCGATCGCCCGCGCTCTCGTCAACGAACCGCTCGTCGTGCTCGCCGACGAGCCGACCGGCAACCTCGACAGCGCGGCGACGCTCGAAGTGCTCCGCCTCTTCGACCACCTGCACAACTCGGGACTGACGCTCGTCATCGTCACCCACGACGAGCGCGTCGCCGCCACCGCTGACCGGATCGCGTCGATGCGTGAGGCGCTCTCGTCGACGAGGTACGACTGACCGGTGGGACGCGGGGCAATTTCCGTGACCTCATCTCCTTGGACCGGTAAGGATGGGCACCGCGCTCCTCATCTTTCGCCTCGCGGCGCGCGATGTGCGCCGTCACCTTGCCCAAGCCACGCTCCTCGTCGTGGCGATCGCCGTGGCGGCCGCGACGCTCACCATGGGGCTCGCCATGAGCGGGGTGACCAGCCAGCGCCCCTACGCGACGACCCGCGCCGCGACGAAGGGTCCCGACGTCGTGGCCTACCTGACGTCAGCCAGCCAAGCCAAGAAGCTCGTTGACGCCTCCGGGGTGGCGAACCACAGCGGCCCGTATCCGGTCGCCTCCGGCGTGATCCGCTTCGACGGGCGCACTGCCGACGTCTTCGCAGAGGGGCGCACAACGGCACCGGCCGCGGTCGATCAGCCGCTTCCCACGGCAGGGACCTGGGTGCGACCGGGCGGCGTTGTCATCGAGCACACCTTCGCTGACGCACTCGGCGTCTCGGTGGGCGACCACGTCACTTTGGATGGCAGATCATTCACGGTCGCCGGCGTTGCGGTGACCGCAGCGCAGTCGCCCTATCCGAACCTGTGCAACGGCACATTACTGGCGAGCACTCCAGCGGCGTCGAAGTTCTCGAACGCCTGCCCACCGTCGTTCAAGATCCCATTTCTCTCACTCCCGGGAGGTCGGGAACTCGCTAGTTCTGACGACGTCGGGTTGATCTGGATGACTCAGGCGGAGCCATCAGGCTGACTTCAAAAACCAACCCCTTGACTACTTACGCCCTCAACCTGAAGCTCACGCACCCTGACGATGCCCAGGCGTTCGCCTACGAGCACTTCCAGTCCAACCCTCTTGCGGTCTCGACCTGGGAAGGGCTCTCGTCGGAAGATGCGATCCTTCTCCAAGACGGGCACGGGGTGATTCAGCCCGGAGCTGTGCTGCTTGCGTTGCTCGCGATCGCAAGCGCGGCGGTCCTCGTAGGGCGCCGGCTGTCTGAGTACTCGTGCCGGGTCGGCCTCCTGAAGGCCGTGGGTGCCACGCCGAGTGTGGTCGCGGCGACGTTCCTCGCCGAGAATCTCATGCTCGCGCTGTTCGCAGCCGTTGTCGGACTCGTGGCCGGATGGCTCGCCTCGCCGCTCGTCATCAAACCCGGTGCGGCTCTTATAGGCAGCGCGGGCTCGCCGCGTTCTCAGCGGTCACCGCAGTGGAGGTCATCGCCGTGGCACTCGCCGTGGCGCTCGCGGCGAAGCTGGTCTCCGCCATCCGCGCATCGCGCAGCAGCACCGTCGCCGCCCTGAACGACGTCGCTCGCCCACCGAAGCGTCGGGGAAGGCTCATCCGGATGTCGAGCAGGCTGCCGATCCCGGCGCTGTTCGGACTCCGCCTGGTCGCGCGCCGACCCCGTCGTGCGCTTCTCAGCGCGGCGAACATCGCCGTCACGGTCACCGGCATCGTAACCGTGCTCGCCTTTCACGCCTTTGCGGACGACAAGCTGTCGACTGCGTCAGCGCTGTCGGCGGGCGGACTGTCCGATCCGGTGGTCAACCGGGATGAGCAGATGCTCGCGATCATCATGGTGATGCTCGTCGCGCTCGCCGTACTGAACGCCCTCTTTACGACGTGGGCGACGGTGCTCGACGCGCGGCGTTCCTCAGCGCTGATGCGGGCGCTCGGTGCAAGGACTATGCAGGTCAGTTCCGGACTCGTCCTCGCACAGGTCCTTTCGGCGCTCCCAGGGGTCATCCTCGGCGTCCCACTCGGCCTCTTGCTCTTCAAGGCGGCGGTCCATGGTGGGACCCTTCCGTCTGCACTCGTGCTCTGGCTCGCCGCCGCCGTGCTCGGGACGCTCGTCGCGATGGCCGGCCTCACCGTCGTGCCCGCGATGATCGGTGCCCGACAGCCGGTCGCAGAGGTCCTCCAGTCCGAGGCAGCCTGAGGACCGTGTCGACGGTACCGAAGGGTACCGATTAAGGGAGGGGATCAGGCGACGGTGCCCTCTGCGCGGGACGCGTCGACAGTGCTTCAAGTGTGGCGGGAGAAACAAGCAAACCTTCGACCAGCAGCGAGCCGGAATCCCCTGTGAACTGAACTCAGAGCCCGGATCTGAGGTTGGCGCCGATACCATCGCGACGGTCAATTCCTCGTTGCTCCGGTGAACTGTCCGCCAAAATTCATGCCCATCGGCCCGACGGGCTATCCCCAGGGTACCGAAGGGTCCCACCCGACCGGCAATGTAATGGGGCACTCTCCTTCGGCGCGGAGATCATTGTTACTTACGCCACTCGTACGTCGTAGGTCCAGCACAGCTGCTTGTAGGTAGGACCCTTGTTGCCTTGCCAAAAGGGCTGCTCTATCGTGTAGAAAGGCCTCTGATCTGATCGGCGGTTCCCGGACCCCGCGGCAGCCGGCCACCTCCGAAGTCTGTCTTCCGACTGGGAGGAGTCATTGCCAGATCAGGGAGTTTGCTGAACGGGTCGCCGTGTTCGGCAGTACGAGCGCAACTGACACCGGCGCTGGCATTCTCTCTCTCTGGTGTTTCAGACGGCGCGAGCGCCCCGTGACCGGCAACAAGATTTGATATTTCTCATTGCTGGTTGGCGGAGGTGACGCCTTCATGATCAAAGCAGCTAGCAAAAGCCGATCGGCTGAAGCAGAAAGGAGACTGAAGATGTCGGCAACTCTCAAGCTGGCGCATAAAGCGATCGGAGTGGAGGTCCGTCGTGGCACGTTCGATGTCGTGGTCGACGGTGAGCGTGTCGGGTCGCTCGAAATGAACGACACGATCGAGATACCAATTGAAGCTGGAGGTC
>PMLV01000139.1 GCA_003160635.1 Acidimicrobiaceae bacterium
ACTTACAGATCTCCAGGGTCCCCGTGGTCGGCGCAGCGCTAGCCGCGCTGGCACCCAGACCGGCGGCTAAAGGCACTCCGACGAACGCAGCGGTGAGCGGCACGGCGGCTATAGGCACTCCGACGAACGCAGCGGTGAGCGGAACGGCTAGCAAGGCTGCCAATCGGGTGCCCCGGCGACGCCCATCATTCGGTCCAAACAACCTCAACATTTCGCCCCTTCCATATTTGGCCGTTTAGATGACGCGCCAACCACTGGTCGATGCCCTGGCCAGCCTCGAAACGCCAATCCAGAAATCCAAGCTCACGTCCCAAAGAAAGAGCACCCGCTGGCCGGTGCGGAACTCCCCTCCTCTCGGCCGGTGGACACAACCCACCGACCACGCAGTTGCAAAGTACAGGGGGGCGCCTTCCGCTACCTCCCCCAAACGACGTAATCCTCCTACGCTCATCTTGGGCGGGGACGGAGAGCCGGTCGGGGTAGGCCACCCTGGGCAGGCCGGCAGCCAGCGGATCGCACTGCTTGATCTCCTGCAGCATTGGGGCCGCCAACACCCGACCGGGGCGGTCACAATCCCCAATGGTTCTACGCCCCGAGAACTTCGCGCTCAGCCTTGATCACCGTGTTGCGGCTCATACCCGAGGTCTCAGCTACCGCCGTCTTGCCACCGCGCCCGAGCATCTCGGCCGACGCTCCGGCCACCACACGGCGCTGGAGCTCATTCATGTGCGGCAGTACCACCTTGAAGAATCGCGCGAGCGCTTCAGAGGTGACCTCCACGCCCTCATGATACTACGCGCATATTAACCAGGCGTGGACCCTTAGCTGGTTATAGGGCTGGCTGGTACTAGGTGTCGGAGTAATCGCCAAAGTGCTCCCGTTCCACTGCTCAGCGAGAGTGTTGGCCGAGCTGGTCACAGCGTTGTCGGACCAGCGGGAGTGGCCTGAGCTGCTGGGCGCGCTCAGAAGGCGTCAGCCGATGTGGCCGGTGACGTAGGCCTCGGTACGCGGATCCTTGGGCGCCTTGAACAGGTCCACCGTGGGCCCTGCTTCGACCAGCGTCCCGGCATTGTCATCGTTGAGGAGGAAGACCGCAGTGCGGTCGGAGATCCGCGTCGCCTGGAAGAGGTTATGGGTCACCATCGCGATCGTGATGTGCGACGAGAGTTGGACGATCAGCTCCTCGATGCGGGCCGATGCCAGTGGATCCAGAGCCGAGCACGGTTCGTCGAGCAGCAGGACCTCGGGCTCGACCGCCAGGGCCCGGGCGATGCAGAGCCGTTGCTGCTGACCCCCCGAGAGGCGTACCGCAGGCATCCCGAGCCGGTTCTTGACGGAGTCCCACAGGGCCGCCTGACGCAGCGCGGCCTCGGCCGCCTCGAGGAGGAACTCCTTCTTTTTCACCCCGTTCATGCGGAGGCCGGATACGACGTTGTCGAAGATGCTCAAGGTGGGGAAGAGATTCGGCCGTTGGAATACCATCCCCACACGGGTCCGGACGATCTCGGGTTGCGTGGTCCTCGCGTAGACATCGAGGTCGCCGATCCGGATCGAACCGCTGACCTTGCCCGTGGTGTGATCGTGCATCCGATTGATGGAACGCAGGATGGTCGTCTTGCCACAGCCGGAGGGCCCCAATAACGCGGTGACCTGGTTCTTCGGGAATTCCAGGCTGACGTCGCGCACGGCCACCTGCTTTGGGTTCTCCACCCTGCCGTAGCTCACGGTCACGTGTTCGAGGGTTATGGCGATCTCCTCGCGCGCCCCCGGGAGCCTGTCCGGCCGGTTATCGAGCATGACGGGTCACGTACGAAGCGAGAGTTCGGGCCACGATGCTCAGCAGCAGCACGAACGCCAGGAGGACGAGCGCCGTGGCCCAGGCCACCGTTTGGAGGTGGGGGTCGGCCTGCGTCCCGTCCGAGTAAACCGTGAGCGGCATCGCCTGCATCGGCTGGAATGGATTGGTCTCCAACAGCGTGCTGCCGAGGGCAGTGAACAGGAGAGGAGCGGTTTCGCCCACGGCGCGCGCCACCGCCAGCAGGTTGCCCGTCACGATCCCGGGGAGAGACGTACGCACCACCACGGAGCGGGCGACGCGCGAAGGGCGTGCACCCAGGGCCAGGGCGGCGTCCCAGAGATCCTCGGGTACGGCGCGCATCGCCACCTCGTCGGCGCGGATGATGATCGGCAACATGAGGACAGCCAGGGCGAAGCTCCCCGTGATGCCCGAATAGTGGTGGGACGGCACGACGATCAGGGCGTAGGCGAAGACGCCGATGGCAATCGAGGGGATGCCCGACATGACATCGGCCACGAAGCGGATGGAGGCCGCCAGCTTTCCCCGGCTGTCGACCAGGAAGAGCGCCACGGCCAGTCCCACCGGGATCGCGACCAGTGCGGCCAGTCCCACAATGATCAGGGTGCCGATGATCGCGTTGTACACGCCGCCACCGGGGACGCCCTGGGGGACGGGGAGTTGCGTGAAGAGCGCGACGGACAGTCCCTGGACGCCTCGCTTGACGGTGTACGCAATGAGCGCCACCAGCGGGACGAGGGCGATGACAAGGGCGACGTAGCACGCCACACGCGTGCTCGTCCCGAGCGCGCGGCGTCGGCGGAGCGTCGAGCGTGAGGCGTCACGCACGACGGCGCGCCGCCTCTCGATGGCTTCGGGCGAGAGCAGCCTTGCCGGATCAGATCCCCGGCGATCAGCCTCGAGGTCGGTGGTCATGCGGGCACGGGTTCCCGTTCGGTGTCGGAGAGGACGTCGTCCGGTCCGGCGTGGCTCTCGCCCCGTCTCCGGCGCCTGCGCACGAGGAGTTGGCCTCCGATATTGGCCACCGCTGCGAAGGCGAGGAGCACGACGACGAGGCCGACGACGGCGCTGCGTTGTACCCCGGTGGCCTCCGAGAAGAAACTGACGACGGCCGAACCGAGAGTGGTGCCCGTAGCCAGCAGCGAATGGGGGTAGTTCACCCCACCACCGATCACCAACGCCACGGCGATCGCCTCGCCGAGGGCGCGGCCCATGGCCAGGGTGATGGCGGCTTCGATCCCCGCGCTGGCCCCAGGAATCACTGCACGCCGTACGACCTGCC
The DNA here is from genome assembly GCA_003160635.1 of Acidimicrobiaceae bacterium. Taxonomy (GTDB): domain Bacteria; phylum Actinomycetota; class Acidimicrobiia; order Acidimicrobiales; family RAAP-2; genus Bog-473. Next base: position 3,099 of record PMLV01000139.1, read on the forward strand.
ACTTGGTGCCACCGAGGGCCAGCGCCGCCTCCCGGTCGGCCACCGAGACCCCCTGGAAAGCGGTGCGGGTGAGCGCGATCAGTGTCGGCAACATCATGACGGCGAGCACCACTGAGGCCAAGAGGATGCCCGAGCCAAGGTCGCTGCCGCCAAAGATGTGCCGCACCAGTGGGATCTTTTGCAAGAAGGGTTCGACGTCTCGTTGGAACAAGGGAACCAGGACAAAGAGGCCCCACAGCCCGACCACGATGCTCGGGACCGCCGCGAGCAGATCGATGCAGGTCGACAACGGTGTGGCAACGCGTCGGGGCAGGAATTCGGACAACGCGGCCGCCGTTGCGATACCGACGACAATGGCGAGTAGGAGCCCTATCCCGGTGGTGATCAGCGTGTCGACTATGAAGACCCCGGCACCGAACTGTTCGGCGTCGGGGTTCCACGTTCCATTGAAGAGGAAACTGAATCCCGAGTGGCGGAACGCCGGCGCCGCTTGCCAGACCAGGCTCACCACCAAGGACACGACGACGGCGACGAAGAGCAGGACGCCGCCCCAGCGAAGTGTCGCGTAGACCCGGCCCTTGGGGCGTCTCCGGGCCCGGGCGATCAGCGGGCCGATGTGCCCCTTTCGCTCACGCGATGGCGGTACGGCCCCGCGGTGCCCCGTTCCCTCTGTCTCCCTGCCCTCCGCGGCGGTGGTCACGGATCAATTAGTTGGTGAAGATCGGCGACCCGCTCGCAGTCTCCAGGCCGAGCAGCGTGGAGTGGGCCAGACTCACCGCTGCCGAGGGCAGCGGGGCGTATCCCAGACCGGACGAATAGCTCTGTCCACTGGTGGTCACCCATTGGAACACCTTACCGAGGACGATTCCGGTGTTCGTATTGGACTGTTTTTGGTACATGAGGGCCCAACTGAAGTTGGCCAGCGGATAGGCCTGACTCCCCGCACTCCAGATGATGTTGAAGTTCGTGGAGCTGAGGGAGGTGGCGGTCGCGCCGGCCGCTGCGATGGAGCTGACCGAGGGCGTGACGTACGTGTTGCTCTTGGTCAGGAGCGCGGCGTTCGTGAAGTTCGCCTCCAGGGCATAGGAGTACTCGACATAGCCGATTGCCCCCTCGGTCTCCTGGATGTAACCCGCCACGCCGGCATTGAGGTCCTCGCCGGAGTCGCCGGTGGCGCGCCCCGCGGTGGGCCAGGTGGTGGACGGGGAGCTCGCACCAATAGCGCTGGTCCAGGTGGACGACGTGTCGATCAGGTATTGGTCGAGGTCGTATCCGGGGCCCGAGGTGTCGGAGCGGAACACCGGGATGATGTTCTCGTTCGGGAGATTCACGCCGGGATTGAGGCTCGCAATGGCCGGGTCATTCCAATTGGTGATCTTGCGCAGGTAGATCGCCGCCAAGGTCGGCCCATCGAGCTTGAGGCCGCCTGACACCCCACTGACGTGGTACGAGACGGCCACTCCGCCGAGGTCAACGGGAACCTGGAGTACCGGTCCCTGTGATGCTGCGAGCTGCGAGCTGGTCATGGGGACTTCGCTCTGGCCAAAGCTGGCCGTGTTCTGCTCGATCGCGGTCACACCGGGACCACTGCCCGAGCCGGTGAAGTTGACGGTCACACCGGGGTTGAGTTTGTTGTACTCGTAGAGGAGCTTGCCGTAGAAGGGCTGGATCGAGCTCGCACCGATGCCGGTCAACGACGCCGAGGGCGACGAAGTTGGATTGGCCGACAGCGAACCACCCGGAGTCGACGCTGCTGTGGTCTTGGGGGCGGTCGTCGTCGTGTTGCCGTTGGTCGCCGTGGTCGTCTTTGTGATCGACGAACCGGCGATCGTTGTGGTGGTCGCTCCGGTCGCGCTCGTCGTTGTGGTGGAGCTCGATTTCGAACCCGACGTGTGGTGCTTCTTTGAGCCCGTCGACGAATGGTTCCCTGAGGTCTTTTTGGAGGCGGAGGGGGTGGATGAGCCGCATGCGGCAGCGATCAGACCACCGACGAGGACGACGACGCCGACCGCGAAGGTCCGGCCGACGCGACGGCGGCCGAGGCTCTTGGTCGAATAGGGAGAGTCAGTCATGGTCTTCAAGGTCTTCTTCCTCATTCCTCTTGTTCGCGCCCTGCGGACAGGCGCGAATCCGAATTCCGCAATGGACGTTGCGTATCTGTTCCCGGGAAGGGCCGGAATGCAGTGGCTATTCTATACAAAACCCATCAAGATTAGCAAATCACGTGAGTTTGGCGATCATCCTGATTCAGGAGGTTCCCGCCCGGATCATCAACGCGGCGACGAGCTCGTCAGGGTCATCGGAAACGACCAGATCGTTGACGAGTCGCGGCGCGATGAAGTCCATTTCGACGGCCTGCCTCAGGAAGGTCAACAGGAGGTCGAAGAACCCGTCGGTGTTCAACACACCGCAGGGCTTGTCATGAATTCCCAGGTGCACCCATGTGACGGTCTCCAGGAACTCCTCGTAGGTGCCGAACCCGCCCGGCAGCATGATCACCGCGTCGGACAGCTCCGCCATGCGCGCCTTCCGCTCGTGCATGGTGCCCACGACCTCGAGGCGTCCGAGGCCCTCGTGGGCGATCTCATGGTCGGCAAGCGAGGCCGTGATCACGCCAACGGTCCGGCCTCCGCCTCCGAGAACGGCATCGGCGACGACTCCCATGAGGCCGACCGATGCACCCCCATAGACGAGTCCTATGCCGCGATCGGCCAACCCGGCGCCGAGCCGGCGGGCCGCAGCAGCGAACAAGGGGCGATTCCCGAGGCGCGAGCCACAGAAGACGGAAACATCACGGAGCGGTGACACGGCGGCAGTCTCTCCGCTCGAGGATGTGAGCGGCAAGGGTGGCTACGCGTCTGCGCCCGTCACACCACACTCTCGGGGACGGAGAGCGGCTGTTCGGGGCTCTGCGTGGGGCGCCGACGGCGCACCATCGTCTCCGCCGCATCACTGTCGTGAATGGTCAGGGAGAAGACCGTTCCGGCCAAGGCGAAGAGTGCGGCAGCGAAGAAGGCCAAGTGATAGGCCCGCAGATTGGGGTGAGAGATCCCTCCCGCCGCCTGTGTCGACCCGACGCCGATGAGCACCGTCGAAAGGACGGCGACCCCCACGGCGCTCCCGACCTGTCTTCCCGTGTTGAACAAGGTCGAGGCGCGGCCGGTGGCGGCGGGCGAGATCATGGCAAACGACGCAGCCTGACCAGGTACGAAGATCTGCGCCACGATCAGTCCGAGCAGGAACATGAGACCCCGCATCAACCAGAGGCTGGTCGTGAGGCTGATCTGGGTGAGGAGAAGCATCGTTCCAGCGAGCCCGATCAGGCCAATTGTGATGTGCCGGCGCGGTCCCAACCTTGGGTAGATCAGACGGCTGGCGAATTGAGCCCCGATCATGACGCCGAAGGCCTCGGGGAACGTCGACAAGCCGGACTGGAGTGCGCTGAGGCCTCGGGCGTCTTGAAAGTAGAGGGGGATGAGATAGAGCGTTCCCAAGAATGCGGCGGAGACCAAGAAGATGATGCCGCTCGACGAACGAAAGAGCCGGGCCGAGAGCAAGCGGAGGTCCACCAGTGGATGCGGGGTTCGAAGCTCGACCCTTACCAGAACCGCCAGGAGCGCCAGTCCGGCCACACAGGTGGTGATCACCGTTGGCGACGACCAGCTCTTGAGCGGCCCCTCCGAGACGCCGTACATGACCAGGCCCAGACCAGCACCCCCCAACAGGAAGCCCGGGATATCGAAGACGCCCGCGTCCTGTGGTGCGGAGCGCTCGAGGCACAGGGCGCCGAATGTCACGGCGGCGATGCCAATCGGGAGGTTGACGAAAAAGATCCAGCGCCACGACAGATCGCTGACGAGGAGCCCGCCGAGAACGGGCCCAATGGCCGGAGCCAGGGTGGTCCCGATCGTGAGGATGCTCGAAGCCCGAACTCGCTCCGACGGGGGGAAGACCCGGAACAGCATGGCCATACCCACCGGCGCCAACATGCCGCCTCCGGCACCCTGGATGACGCGGAACAAGACGAGCTCGGTCAGGTTCTGGGCCAGCCCGCACAAGACCGATCCCAACGTGAAGACGACGATGGCCGACATCAGCACGCGCTTCCCGCCAAAGCGGTCTCCCAGCCACCCCGAGGCTGGTATGAAGACGGCCAGACTCACCAAGTAGGCGATGACGATTCCGTCGACGGCCGTGGGGGCGATGTGGAAATCGCGGCCGATCGTGGGCAGGGCCACGTTCACAATCGTGATGTCCATGATGTTCATGAACATGGCGGAGACGAAGACCACGCCGACGGCGATCTTCTGATTCATAGCGACTGCGGGCACGATCTGGGAATTCCTGACTGTGAGTGGCATCGGGGTCCTGGGACCCCGTCGGCACGCGGAGCGACACGACGCCGTGGCCACGACCCTATGCGCCAATCGAAAGGCTGTGGTCATCTTCCGGGGATGTCCGTGTGAAGCGGTGTGGCGCAGCATTCTCCCCGGGGTCGGGCCGCTCCGCGTCGACGGGACGAATAGTTGGCTTGGCTGTTGTACGGCACACTGGGAATCCTCCGGTGGAAACGCCGGTGGGAAGGGGAGCGGTTATGAGGGGTGGTCGAAGGCCGCCGGGGGCGGGGTCAGCGAGCCGCCGGCGATCCGAGGAGTGGCGTCGCTGGGCGCCCCGTGCGGCGACCGCTCTCGCTCTCTCCGGCGTGGTGTTCCTTGTCGCGACATACGGTGCGGCTGCTTCCGTCGTGTCGCTGCAACAAGGCACCGCACCGTCGAGCACGGTATGGCTCTGCCAGCCGGGACAGCCGAATGACCCCTGCGCCTTCAGTTCGGCGTCGACGGCGGTGACGGCACGCGGGTCGACCAGCGCGACGCCTGCGGAGCCGGCGAGCTCCTCTGCGTTTGACTGCTTCTACGTGTACCCGACGGTGTCGACGCAGCTGAAAGCGAACGCCAATCTCAACATCAAGCCGGCGGAGATCGACGCGGCTGTCGCACAGGCCTCTCGCTTCTCCCACGTCTGCCGGGTCTGGGCACCCATGTACCGCCAGCGTACGGCTGCCTCCTTGGAGAAGGGCTTTGGTGGTGACCCGGTGGCGGACCAGGTGGCGTACGCCAGTCTCTTGTCCGGCTGGCAGGACTATCTGGCGCACGACAACGACGGGCGTCCCATCATCTTCATCGGACACTCCCAGGGAGCCGCCATGTTGATCCGGCTGTTGCGGAGCCAGATCGACCCCAGCGCCACGTTGCGCAAGCGAATGGTGTCCGCCATCATCCTCGGTGGCAACGTGCAGGTTCCGAAAGGCAAGAGGGTCGGCGGAAGCTTCACGCATATTCCGACATGTGCGTCGGCGCGCGCCACGGGCTGCGTCATCGCCTATTCGAGCTTCGGGGCCACGCCCCCGTCGTCGTCCTTCTTCGGCCGCCCAGGGCAGGGGGTCAGCCTCCAGTCGGGTCAGACCACCTCGACGGGCGAACAGGTGGCGTGTGTCAACCCGGTCACCTTCTCCGGCGCCAAAGGGTCGCTGCTTCCCTATTTCTTGAGCACAACCTCCCGCGTGCCAGGCGTGAACGTGACAACTCCCTGGGTTTCATTTCCAGGTTTGTACACCGCTCAGTGTGAGAGCAAGGGAGGGGCCACGTGGCTCCAGGTCACTTCCGCCTCGACCTCCGGCGACCCGCGGCCCACGGTGACAGCGTCGCCCGGTCCGGATTGGGGGTACCACCTCGACGACGTCAATCTTGCGTTGGGCAACCTGGTCAACGACGTGGCGGAAGAGGAAGCCGCCTATCACGGCTGAGAGGTCGTTTCCTGGAGAACTACCCCATTTCCATCCGGATCGTCGAAGGTCACGAACCGTCCCCAGGGCGCCGCCCCACGAGCCGGGCCCCGGGCCCGGTCGTAGACTCCAGTCCATGGCCAAAGTCATTGCCGTGGCGAACCAAAAGGGCGGCGTGGCCAAGACGACCACGGTGCATTCGCTCGGCGTGGCCCTCGCGGAGCAGGGCAAGCGAGTGCTGATGGTCGACCTCGATCCCCAAGGCTGCCTGACGTACTCCACGGGGATCGATCCTGATCAACTGGATGCATCGTTGCATGACGTCTTGGCCCGCCAGGCAAAGATCGCCGACGTGCGGCGTGGGATTCCTGGAATCGAAGGCCTGAGTGTGGTTCCGGCCACGATCGACCTCGCCGGGGCCGAGGTGCATCTGCTCAGCCGAACGGGTCGAGAGCATGTTCTGTCGCGTGCCCTTGAGCCCGTCCTGCCCGAGTACGACGTCATCCTTATCGACTGCCCCCCTTCACTGGGAGTGCTCACCATCAATGGGCTCACGGCGGCCGACGTGGTCCTCGTGCCGTTGCAGTGTGAGGCGCTCAGCCAAAGAGGGGTCGGACAGCTCCTCGAGACCATTGAGGACGTGCGTCAGTTCGCCAACGAAAAGCTGTGCGTCCTCGGTGTGATCGCGACCATGTACGACGGCCGCACGACCCATGCGCGAAGGATCCTGGGTGAGGTCGGGGATCGCTACGGTTTGCGGGTGTTCGATCCACCGGTGCCGAAGTCGGTCCGATTTGCAGAGGGCCCCGAGCTCGGTCGTTCGGTGCTGCAACACGCGCCCTCGTCCGCTGGCGCGCTGGCCTACCGTTCGTTGGCGGCACAGGTGTACGACTCATTGAAGGCCATCTGACATGGCGGGCGCAGAGAGCGGCAAGGCCCGTGATCCGCTGGGCAAGCGAGCGCTGTACGGGGCTCCTCCTGTCGCCACCACGCGGGGCCGGAGTTCGCCCGCCGATGGACCTTTGACGGAAGCGCTCCCGCAGGGCAAGCGGGCGCTGTCTTCAGAGCGGTCGCAGGCAAGCGACGTGCGAGCCGTCGCAGGCAATCCGTTGGCAACGCGCGGCTCGTTCACCGTGCAGTGCCAACGTTGCCGGCAGGTATCTCACGTCGGCCTGCTGGACGTGCTCATCTTCCAATTCCCGATCGGCATATGGCTCCCACGGGGTCGGTTCGATCGCCGGATGATATGCCCGTCGTGTCGCAAGCGGTCGTGGTGCAGCGTCACGCTGCGCCGCGACTGAACGCATCGTTGGCCGGGCCGCCTCCGTCGGACGTGCGCGGGGAGATCCCGACCCGGAAGCCGGCCACTAAGAGCGTCTGCCGCGTCCGCTATTCGGCGAGGTAGAAGCGAGCGGGAACGCCGAGCTCGCGCATGACCCGACCGCGATGCTCGAGTAACACGAGGTGGGCCAGCGTCTCGCCGTTCGCCGCTCGTTGCATGTAGTCGGGGAGGTCGTCGAACGGGCGCGACCAGGAGAGACCCAGGGTGATATCCCAGCAGGAGGTCCCAGGGCTTTTCCCGAGGACTTCCTCGATTTCGCCCAATCGCTCTCCATGGTGCGCCACGAGCGCATCGACCCGATCGGCCAGTCCGGAAAAGCGGTACTCGTGCGCGGGCAGGACCTCATCGGGATGGAGGGCCCTGACCTTGGCCAGCGACTCGAGATACGCGCCGAGTGGGTTCGCGAACTGTTGCGAGTGAAAGGAGATATTCGGGGTGATCCGGGGCAGCACGTGATCGCCTGACAGCAACAGCTTTTGGTGATCCGAATAAAGGCAGATGTGTCCAGGCGAGTGGCCGGGTGTCCACACGGCCTTGAAGTCCCAACCCGGGAGCTCGAGAGTCTGATCGTCTTCGATGAGGAGATCGGGCTGGGCCACGCTGAGTGTGGCCGCGATCTCCATCGAGGCGAACGCCAAATCCGGGAGCTTGTCCTCAGGCACCCCGGACAGGGTGAAGAGCTCCCGCATCTCTTGGACCAAGCCGTCGGTATCGTGATAGCGAGCCTCAAGGAGCTTCGCATCAGCGGGGTGCAGGCCCACCCATGCACCCGAGGTCTCACGTACCCGTCCGGCTAACCCGTAGTGGTCGGGATGGAGATGGGTCACGACGACGGCGCGCACGTCGCTGATGGAGCCACCGGTCTCGGTCAGCCCGGCGTTCAGGGCATCCCAGGCATCGTCGGTGGGCCACCCGGCATCGACCAGGGCGACTCCGTTGTCCAGTTCGAGCACGTAGACCGAGACGTAGCGCAAGGGGTTGTTCGGGATGGGGACGGGAATCGACCACAGGCCGGGTCGGACTTTCTCCACCGGGGGCACCACGTTGCGGTCCCATGCTTCCTTTTGCGCGGTGCCGGTGACAGTAAACACAGCGGGCACGGTAATCGAGCGCCTTGGCGGAAAGCCAAAGCCGGCATGGTCCTCACGACCACCGGACCTATTTCGGCAGCCGTTCTGTCAGGCGGACGGTGACGGTGTCCCCCTCACCCTTGCCTATTCTCTTTCGCAACTCGGACTTGATCGGTAATTTGTGAGTGCCGTCCCCGAGAGCCATGAAGGAGCTCTGGAACGGTTGGTCATCCACCGTTCCTTTCACTTTCACCAGGCCCCTGGTCCCGAAGTACACGGCTGATCCGTCCATGACGACGTACGTCCAGCCGCCCTTACTGGGACTCTTCTGCAGAACAGCCTGAAACGTCTTGTTCATCCCGTCGACCCTCCTACGAATGTTGTGGTTCTGATTCCACAGCTTCCACAGCGCGTAGACGGATGGGAACCCCCGAAGTCATCCCTTCCTGCACACCGTCTTGTCCGTACGAGGCCCGCCGCAACGTACAACCTTCGTCATGTGGTGTGGGTGAACTCGGGCTGATCGGCATGCCTTCGGATGTCGCTCCTGGACTTACGGAGTGGGCGTCGTTGGCTGGTGCCAGCGTTCGGGGGGTGGATAGACGAACCTGGCGATCGTGGTCGAGACCCACGCGATGCACCATCCTCCAAAGACCAAGAGAAGGCGATGGGTCCTGTCGCTGTCCCCTCTGACCGCAACGACAGCCAACAGGACCATCCAGACCACAAAGCAACTGACGCTGTACTCCCTGTAGTTGTTGTGGGATTTCGTCACGCTGCACTCCATTCCTTGCCCACGGGCGCACGCCCGCCGCAGCACAGTCTCCAGCGTCGGGCCCCCGGAGTCTCTGCAAGGGAACTGGTGTCGATCGCGGGGCTCCGTCCGCCCCTTCGTGCCGCGGCGAGCGAGATTGTCTGCACGGTGCCTTGCAAAGCAAGACACTGCACAGTACCTTGTGGTGCATGGGAGACACGGGGGGTCGGCGGAGCCAGTTGCTCCGGGGTGTGCTCGACATCTGCCTCCTTGCCGTGATGGGCGAAGGTGCGGCCTACGGCTACGAGATGACGAAGCGGCTACGAGCGCGAGGCCTGTCGATCGTCGGGGAGGGATCGATCTACCCGCTCCTCGGCCGGTTGGAGCGTGACGGCCTGGTCGAGACCCGGCGGGCAGCCAGCAACGGCGGCCCGCCCCGGAAGTACTACAGCCTCTCGCCGGAAGGTGAGCGAGCGCTCGAGGCGGGCATAGGCGAATGGCAGGCGGCGCGTGATGCCGTCGATGGTGCGCTCGGTCTGGTCAAAGTGGAGGTGGGTACGTGAACGAGTTCGTCGAGGAGTGTCGCCGGGAATGGCGGCGCCTCGGGGTCCCAGATCCCATTGCCAACGAGATGGCAGCCGACTTGACGGCTGACATCGACGAGGCCGAGGCCGAAGGTGGCTCCGCCGAGGACGTGCTCGGGAACAGCGTCTTTGACCCGCGGACCTTTGCTGCAGCTTGGGCCGGTGCTCGAGGGGTGATTGCTCCTGCCCTGCTTGCGCCCACCGTGCAGGCTCCAGCTCTGGCCGATGGCCCGCCCCGGCGCCGAGCGGTCCTGGCGGTCGCCATGAGCGCCTTCGCGGCCCTCTTCGTCTTGGCTGCCGTCGCCCTGCTCGTGGGCCGCCACAGTGCCTCGGCCGCCGTCTCGGTCCGCCGGATCCTTCCGGGGTCGGCTCGCCTCTTCGGACCTGGTTCGGTGGGCCCGCCGTTCCGGTCGTTCGTGTTCGGGCCACAATTCGCCGGGCCGAACAATGGGCTCTTCATCCTTTTTGCGGTGGTGATGCTTCTCTTGGGCTTCGTGGTGCTCGGTTTCGCCGTCATGTACTGGTCCCCTTGGTCTCGGCACAAATTCCAGACGATGGCTCGGGTGAGTGGACGCAACAAGTGGTGGGACAGCTCGAGCCGATGACCGCGATGCCGCGTGACGGGTGGGGCACTACTGGAAGCGCGGAGGTGACATGAGCGCGACCACCTTGGCAGAGGCCGCCCCTCCCCGAGCAGACGGGGACCAATGGGCGGTGGAGACGCACGGCCTTACCAAGCGGTTCGGACAGAACGTCGCCGTGAACAGTGTCGAGCTCCTCGTCCCGCGCGGGTGCGCCTTCGGCTACCTGGGCCCAAACGGTGCCGGCAAGACGACCCTCATCCGGGTCCTGCTCGGATTGACACGCGCCGACGCGGGCACCATGTCGCTGCTCGGATATGAGGTCCCGCAGCACCGAGACCGCGCGTTGGCGCGCGTCGGCGCCATCGTGGACGAACCTCGCTTCCACGCCCACCTGACAGGCCGGGAGAACCTCGAACTTTTGGCCAGTGCGCGTGAGCCTGCGGCAAGGGGCCGTGTCGGGGTCTCTCTGGAGCGGGTCGGCTTGAGTCACCGGGCCGACGATCGCGTTGCGAAGTACTCCATGGGCATGCGGCAGCGCCTCGGCGTGGCCGCATGCCTGATCGGGGATCCCCAACTCCTGATCCTCGACGAGCCCATGAACGGGCTCGATCCGGCCGGCATGCAGGACATGCGAGAGATGATCTTGTCGCTCGTGGCTGAGGGACGCACGGTGGTGCTGTCCTCTCACCTGCTCGATGAGGTGGAGCGCACCTGTGATGCCGTCGCCATCGTCGACCGGGGCAGCGTCATCAGGCAGGGGCCGATCGCCGAACTGCTCGCGGGCACCTCCGTGGTGCTCCAGGTTGATTGCTCTGAACCGGGCCGGGCCCGTACCCTGCTCGAGGGGACGCCGTTCGGGGCACAGATCCAGGCGGGGGCCGATGGGGTGGCCATCACCCTTCCGGCGGGGACGTCCCGCGACATGATCGCCGAGATCGCCCGCCTCCTGGTGGAAGGCGGCATCGCCCTCTACCGGCTCCAGGAGGTCCAGGCGTCCCTCGAATCGTGGTTCCTCCAGGTGACGAAGAGGCTCGACGCCGAATGACGACGGTCCCGAACACGGCCACCCTCGCGTCCGAGGCCGCCCGGCCGTCCGACGCCCGGCCCGACCACCGGGGATCCCCGATCCCGACCATGGGCATGATCTCCAACAGGTTCATGGAGCTGCGCAAGCGCCGCGGTCTCATGATCACCCTGATACTGGTGACCGTCGGGATCCCGACGGTCTTCCTGGTGATCCGCCTCCTTCTCCACGCCTTCGCGCCGAAGACCTATGGGGCGGCCGGCGGTTATTCGACGTACACCGCCCTTGTCTCGGGCGTGCTGTATGTGTTCGGCTTCATCGTGGCTGCCACCCTGGGCGCCACGGCGGGTTCCGTCGACCTCAGCGAAGGGATGTTCCGACACCTCGTCGTGACCGGCCGTTCGCGCCTTGCGCTGTACCTGGCTCGCATCCCCGCCGGGCTCGCCATCATCGTGCCGCTGGTGGCAGTGGGCTTCACCATCGTCTGCGCAGTGTGCGTGTTCGCCGCGCCAACGCGGCTCCAGTTCGACGGAGTGAACGTGCCTGTCAACGTGTCGCAGGCCGGCCTCGAGAGTTGGGCCGCCGACCATGCCGACGAGGTCGTCTGCAATTTCGGCCTCAGGATCGGACCGTCTTCCTCGAACGGGTCTTTGATCTCTTCGGCGGTCAACAGTGTGTGCGGTAATGGCCCCGGTGGCGTGAGCGTCAAAGGGGGGCCAGGGTTACCGGGCCAACCGCAAGCCTCCGAGGCCCAGATCAGGCACGCGGCCAGCCTGATCGCGGGGCTGGACTATTCCGACTACGCCCGGCAGTTCCTCTACCCGTCGACCTCGCTCATGATCAGGAGCGGACTGTGGCTCGAGCTCGAAGCCGTCATCGGGTTCGTCGTCGCTCTGGGGCTGGGATCGCTTATAGGCCAGCGGACGGTGGCCGTGATCACCATGATCGTTCTCGAGGTTGTCCTGACGCCGATCCTGTCCAGGGCGCGGATACCTCATCTGTCGAACCTGCAGCGCGCAGTCGTAGGCCTGGCCACGGCCCATCTGGCACCCGGCGGGCTCCCGGTACTCGGTGGCGGCGGGGGCGGGCCTGGCGGCGGTAGTGGGAATGCCGGACTGTTGCCGGAGTCCACCACCGTGGCCGTCTGCGTCATCGTCGCGTGGCTGGTGGGCTGGTCAGTTCTCGGTGCATGGCGAATGATGACCCGGGACGCCTGAGCCGAGAGGCTCGAGACATTCTCGATCAGTCACTCGCGGCCCCGGCTCGGGAGGCCTCACATCACAGCGTCGGGCTGCCGGTGTGTGGCTGCCGGTGTGTGGCTGCCGGGATTTGAACCCGGGACCTCCTGCTCCCAAAGCAGAAAGAGCTATGTATGTGATGGGTCGGCGTTGGTCGGGGTTGGTCGGTGCTGGTCGGGCCAGTCGAACGACAGTGGTTTCATTTGGTCGGGGCCGGTTGGACTCAGTCGACACCGGCCGGGTTCGTAGCTGCAGTTCGTAGCTTCAAGACGCCGAAGATCACTCGCAGGTGCCATCCCATCGATACGGAAGCGATTACGGCATACGAGTGGTATCAGCACGAGGGGCCCTTGGGGGTTAGCCACCTTGGCAGCCCACCCACTCGGGGAGACGATGAAGCGAACACGTTGAGGCGAGGAGAACACTTTGGGAGCCGTCGGGATGGCGTTTCGCGCCGAATTGCGCCACCGATGGCGATCCTGGTTGGCCATTGCGATCCTGATCAGCGTCGTCGGGGGACTGGTGGTGGCCGCGGTGGCCGCCGGCCGCCGTACGGAGGCCGCATTCCCGCAGTTTGTCGCCGCACATGGCTTTGACGCCGATGTGTACGCCACCCAACCGGTCGCGAAGGTGGCCGAGCTTCCTGGGGTCACGTCCGCCACCGAACTGGTCAGCCCCGACACTGGTCAGCGCCGACGTGCGACTGCACCCACCCGATCAACCCGACGGACTTCGGCGTCGTCCTCGCGCCGCCGAAGGGTAGATCACCTTTCAAGCTCGTCTCGGGCCGCTTGCCCGACCCGTCGGCCCCCGACCAGGTGCTGGCATCGTTCACTCTTCAACAGGACTACGGCGTGCGCCTGGGGAGCGTGATCCGCGTGCCGTTCTACGCCTTGTCGCAGGCTTCGGCCTACAACAACGCCACTGGCGCACCACCGAAGCCCAAGGGTCCGACCATCGATCTCCATGTCGTCGGGTTCGAAGCCACCGAATTCGAGTTCCCTTCCGGGTCGACTCCTTCGTACGACCTCTACACCACCCCAGCCTTTGCGCGCACGGTAATCCCTCGGACGCCAGCCGGCTATGTGTACTTGGTCAGCTTGCGCGGCGGTTCGGCTGATCTCCCCCGATTCGACGTTGAAACCAACTCCCTGCGTGCGGCCGGCGTGGAGGGTGGCTCAAGCGAAGACGCGGCAGCCGCATCGGTCGAGGCCTCTATCCATCCCCAGGCCATCGGGTGGTGGAT
>PMLV01000076.1 GCA_003160635.1 Acidimicrobiaceae bacterium
ATGTTGAGGCTGTTCCCGGTGCCCGTGTAGTCGAGGTGGTACTGAGGTTGGTCCGGCATGAGGCGGTAGTACACCGAGTTGTCGATACCCCGTAGGGAGAGCGTAGGCCCGAGTTGGTTGCCCTCGCCGGTATGGTTGTACACGACGTCGAGTATCACTTCGAGGCCCGCTCGGTGGAGCGTCCGGACCATGGACTTGAACTCGTTGACCTGTTGCCCGAGACCTCCGGTGGCATAGCCGACGTGGGGCGCCAAGAAGGCGATGGAGTTGTAGCCCCAGTAGTTCGTCAGGCCGTGGTCGACGAGGTGGCGGTCATCGACGAAGTGGTGTACGGGCATGAGCTCGACCGCAGTCACACCGAGTCCGACGAGGTGGTCGATGATCGGGTCCGAGGCCAACCCGAGGTAGGTGCCCCGCAAGTGGTCGGGAACACCGGGGTGACGTGCCGTCATGCCCCGCACGTGGGTCTCGTAGATCACCGTCTGGTTCCACGGCGTGTTCGGTGACCGGTCGTCATCCCAGGTGAACGCCGGATCCACCACGAGGCACTTGGGCATGGCACCCGCCGAGTCGCGGGTGTCGAAGGAAAGATCCTCTTCGGGATCACCGATGGTGTAGCCGAAGAGCTCGTCGCTCCAGCGGATCGGCCCACTGACCGCTTTGGCGTAGGGGTCGATCAGCAGCTTGTTCGCATTGAATCGATGCCCCCGGTGCGGCTCGTAGGGTCCGTCGACGCGGTAGCCGTACAACGCTCCGGGCCGGACGTCGGGCAGGTACACGTGCCAGACGTTGTCGGTCTGCTCGGGCATGGTGATCGTCGCGGTCGGCTCCACCGCGGTGGCGCTGTCGAAGAGGCAGAGTTGCACGGCCCGTGCGCTCTCGGAGAAGAGCGCGAAATTGACCCCTTCGCCGTTCCAGGTGGCGCCGAGCGGATGTGGGCCTCCGGGCCAGACCCTCACTGGGCTCCCCAGCTGTCCGTGCAGTGGTAGGCACAGAACTCCCACGGACCGAGCGGCAACGTGTCCCCCGCCGCCAGCACGTGCGACAGCGCCTCGCCGTTGCCGCCGAACTCGGGAGCTCCGGCATCGAGCAACTTCGACCAGCACGCGCTGCCCTCGGGAGCAGGTCGGCCGACGGGTGGTGGCGGGACCACCGCCTCGACGGCGGCGGCCGACACATTGAACAGGGCAAGCACGGCTTCACGTGGATCCGAGCGGAGCAGGGTCACGACGTTCGCCGAGGAGAACGCACGCGCCGAGGCACGGCGAGTCCGCAGGAGCGCCGGGTGTGCCCTCCGCAGCGCAATCAGCGCGCGATGCAGGGCCCACTGGCGCTGATGGTCGCCCTTGTGCCGCAACGACCGGTCCAGTCGTGCCATGTCGAACGTGGCCTGGGCGTCGGCGTCGAGGACCTCTCCCGCGCTGGAAAACGCCGCGAACTCCTGCGCCCGGCCGGCGCGCACCGCCTCGACCAGGGCTGGGTCGCCGTGGTCTATGAAGTAGGGGAACGGCGCAGGATCTCCGTACTCCTCCCCCATGAAAAGCAACGGCACCCCCGGAGCCAGAAGCACGAGTGCCGCCGCCAACTGTGCCTGTGCCAACGTCACCAAGCTCACCAGCCTGTCACCTCTCGGACGGTTGCCGATGTGGTCGTGATTCTGGGCAAAGACGACGAATCGTTCGGGCGGAATGCCCGCCGACGGTCCACCGTGATCGAGACCCCGGAACTGCGAGAACTCCCCTTGGTAGACGAAGCCTTCGTCCATCGATCTCGCGATGTCCTCCACCGGGCCGAAGTCGACGTAGTACCCGGTGCGCTCGCCCGTGATCGCCGCATGGAGCGCGTGGTGGAAGTCGTCGTTCCACTGGGCCTGCACCCCGATCCCGCCGCTGGTGATCGGAGTGACGAGGCGCGGGTTGTTGTCGGTGCTCTCCGCGACCAGAAAGCGGCCAGACGGGCCCTCGACCGTGGCGGCCAGATCGGCCAGGAATGGGATGGCGCTGCGGTCGATGATCTCGTGCACCGCGTCGAGCCGGAGCCCGTCGACGTGGAAATCGCTGGACCATTGCCGCGCATTTGCCAAGAAATAGGCCCGCACATCGTTGGAGCGCGGTCCGTCGAAATTGATGGCCGGACCCCAGGGGGTGTGGTAGCGATCCGTGAAATAGGGGCCGAAAGAAGCGAGGATATTGCCCTCAGGACCCAGGTGGTTGTAGACGACATCGAGGATGACGTCAAGACCCCGGAGGTGGCATGCGTCGACAAATCGTTGCAGCCCGGCCGCGCCACCGTACGAGTTCTGCACGGCGAAGGGGAACACGCCGTCGTAGCCCCAGTTGCGCCTACCCGGGAACTGGGCCACCGGCATGAGCTCAACGGCGCTGATACCGACGTCCACCAGATCGTCGAGCACGTCGACGGCGCTGTCGAATGTGCCCTCGGGTGTAAAGGTACCTATGTGCACCTCGGAGATCACGTGCTCCCACAGCGGCCGCGGCCGGTGGGTCGCGTCTCCCCACCGGTACGCCTGCAGATCGATCACCTGGGATGGACCGTGCACGCCTTCGGGCTGCGCACGTGACGCCGGATCGGGGAAGGGTCCCCGGCCGTCGAGAAGGAAGTGATAGCGATCGCCGACACCGCAGTCGTCCACCACGGCTCCGTGATACCCCTGTCCGTGGTCGGAGAGCTTCACCACGCGATCACGGTCGGGGAGGGACAGCTCGACCCTCCGACAATCTGGTGCCCACACGGTGAAGCGCGTCCTTCCTCCATGGAGGGGAAGTGCTCCGAGTGAGAACGCCGGGGTCATCGCGGTCCGAAGAATATGCATCCCAACGGCGGCACGGTCACGGTCAACGTCCATGGCATCCCGTGCGCGGGAACGGGTCGGGCCTCGACCCCCCCGAGATTGCCCCAGCCGCTGCCGCCGTAATTCTCAGCATCGCTGTTGAGCAATTCCTGCCAGAAGCCGCCGTGCGGGACACCGGCCAGGACATTGGGCCGTGGCACGGGGGTGAAATTGCAGATCACCAGCAACGGCGAGCCCGTCGCGGACATCCGGAGAAAACTGAGCAGGCTCGTATCGGGTTCGTTGGGCTGGGTCCATGCGAAGCCGTCGGGTTCGGTGTCACGTGCATGCAGCGCATCCAGCTCGCGGTAGAGCCGGTTGAGATCAGCGACCCAGCGCAGGATCCCCTCGTGGGCCGGGCTCTCGAGGAGATGCCAATCGAGGCTCCCGTCATGGTCCCACTCCCGTCGCTGAGCCAATTCGTCGCCCATGAAGAGCAGCTTCTTTCCGGGCTGCCCGAATTGGTACCCGTAGAGCAACCGGAGATTGGCAAAGCGCTGCCAGTCGTCGCCCGGCATTTTGGAAAGAAGCGATCCCTTGCCGTGCACAACCTCGTCGTGGGAGAGCGGGAGCATGAAGTTCTCGCTGAAGGCATACACACCGCGAAACGTGAGCTCGCCGTGATGGTGCCGGCGATGGATCGGCTCCCGCCCCATGTACAGCAGCGTGTCGTGCATCCATCCCATGTCCCACTTGAGGCCGAAACCGACCCCGCCGGCATCGACCGGACGGGAGATACCGGGGAAGGCGGTCGATTCTTCGGCAATCACCTGCACATCGGGATGGTCGGCGTAGATCCCCGTGTTCAGCTGGCGCAGGAACTCGAGGGCCTCAAGGTTCTCGCGGCCTCCATGGACGTTCGGGATCCACTCTCCCGGGCGCCGTGAATAGTCGAGGTAGAGCATGGAGGCCACCGCGTCGACCCTTAGCCCGTCGACGTGGTACGCCGACAGCCAATGCTCGGCCGAAGAGGCCAGGAAACTGCGAACCTCGTGGCGCCCGTAGTTGAAGATCAGGCTCTTCCAGTCAGGGTGGAAACCCAGGCGGGGATCGGCGTGCTCGAAGAGATGCGTCCCGTCGAACGACGCCAGGGCGAACGAATCTTCGGGAAAGTGCGACGGCACCCAGTCAAAGAGCACGCCGATCCCCGCCTGGTGCAGTTGGTCGATGAGGAACATCAGTTCCTGAGGAGTCCCGTAACGACGGGTGGGGGCGAAGAACCCGGTGGTCTGATACCCCCATGAGCCGTAGAACGGATGCTCCATGAGTGGCAGGAATTCCACATGGGTGAACCCGGACTGCACCACGTGGCGAATCAAGGGCTCAGCGACTTCGGCATAGCCGAGAAACCGACCTGGGTCAGAGGGGTCGCGGCGCCAACTTCCAAGATGCACTTCGTACACCGAGAGTGGCGCGTCGAGCCGTATCCGGTCCCCGCGCGACCGCATCCAGTCGGCATCGCCCCATTCGTACGAGAGATCCCACACAACCGACCCTGTCCGCGGCGGATGCTCCGTGCATTGGGCGAATGGATCCGCCTTTTCGAGCACATCGCCGGACCGCGTGGTAATGGCGAATTTGTACACGTGCCCCGGGACGGCGTGACCCACCACCCCTTCCCAGATCCCTGAGCTCCCGCGGGCCCGGAGCTGGTCGGCGCCGGGATTCCAGTGATTGAAATCCCCTATGACAGCGACGCGGTCCGCGTTGGGAGCCCATACGCCGAAGGACACGCCGCCGCCGGGGAGCAGATGCGCCCCGAGTTTCTCCCCCATGCGCCTGTGGGTGCCTTCGTTGAACAGGTAGAGATCGTGCTCAGAAAGGAGACCGGTGGTTGACGGCTCCTCGGTGCTGGTGCGTCGCGCCGCCGTCATGGCAGAACCGCCACCTGGTCCGTGGGAGCATCCGCGTGTCGGAGCCCGTTCAGACGCTGCAGGAATCGGGTGGTCCCGGCGTCTTCGCGAGCCTCTGCGAGTGTGTGCGACGCTCGGCGACGCCAGTTCGATGCTCCCGTCCCGGTTCCCGGCCGATTCTGCGGCTCGCGCTCTCCCCAGAGTTCTTCGAGGTCCACCAGGACGAGGTCCGCCGCGCTCTCCGCCAGGTGGGCCAGGCAACCACGAAGGGCGGCATCAGCGGGGTCACCGGCATCTTCGGCCGCGCCGGTTGCGTCGAGTATCGCCGTACGCCAGTGCTCCCGCTCCTGGCGCTGCACGGTCGCCTCGGCCGTCGAAACCCGCCCCTCACCCTCGTTCTCGTCGATGTCGGTGCCCCAGAAATATGCGCCAAAGCGCGCCAGATCGTGCGTACCCCACGAGGCCAGCGCGGAGGCGGGTGGGTCGGGCAGCGGATCTTGCGGGGTGGACTCGAACTGCAGGACCCAGGAGCGCAACATGTGGTCGTCGGCCATGCGGGTCCGCACCGTCGCGGGTACCGTCCCGAGGTCCTCGCCCACGACGACAGTCCCCGCCCGAGATGCCTCGAGCGAGACCAGGGCGAAGAGTTCGTCTGCCCGGTAGGACACGTAGGCACCGTGCCGGGCATCGAATCCCTCGGGGATCCAGTACAGCCGCTGCAAGCCCATGACGTGATCGATCCGCAAGTACGAGGCATGCCGAAACGCTCGCCGTAACGTGTCGATGAAATAGCGGTACCCCTCCTCCCTCACCCGCTCGGGATGAAGGGGTGGAAACGACCAGTCTTGCCCACCTTCGAAGAACAGATCAGGCGGCGCGCCGCCGTGCACTCCCGCGACGAAGACGTGCGGCGCCCAAAGAGGATCGAACCCGTCCGGATGCACGCCGATGGGAAGGTCGGCGTAGAGGGGAGTAGCGGAGGCGGCAGTGTTCAACTGCTGCGCGGCGACCCATTGGGTGTACAGGTGATATCGGACGGTGGACGCGCCACCGTCGCGGTCGGCCCGGAAACGGGCATAGGCCAGCAGCTCGGGATGCTGCTCGGTGAACGAGCAGAATTCGTCACGCCGCGACGAATCCCCGCCGAGGAGTGCATCCGCCATCGGGGCCAGGACGTGACGCCGCAAACGTGCGACCTCCTCGTAGTCCACCAGCGCAGCGTGATGAACCGACGAAAGACGACGCCTGAACTCGTCCGACGCCACACGCTGACGAGCTTCCGCTGACCGGGCGAGCTCGGGCAGCGTCGTGGGGTCGACAAAGATCTCGTTGTAGGCGAGCCGGCTCACGGGAAGATAGGGGCTGGGGTCGGCCGGTGGGTCGAGAAACGCCGGGTAGAGGGGGAGGGCACCCACCATCGAGCCGCCGAGCTCGCCGATCCACCGCCCCAGGGTCGCCATGTCGGTGTAGCTACCGACCCCCCAATCTTCGTCCGTCCGCACGGCATGAAGGGGCAGGAAGACGCCCCACCCGCGTGACGGCGGGGGGCAGGTCGGGGCAACGATCAAGAGCGCCGTTACCAGCTCACCCGGCCATTCCACGAACACGCGGTGGTATCCGGGCGGAAGGGGGTGCAGATGATCCGGCTCCAGCGCGAAGAGGTACGTTGCCTGCTGGCCCGCACCTGCCGACATGCCCGTGATGCATCCCGTCAACGATTGGCGCCTGACCTGACCATCCTCGAGCTCTATGGTGCACCACACCTNNACGAGAATCGGTTGCAGATGGCGACGGGCCTCCTCCTCTCGATGGGCGGCGAGAGCCGCCGCCGCGTGCGCCGGAGAGGTGACGGGAGCACCCAAAGCCTGCAGAATCGCGACAAGGACGTCCTCGTCCGCCCGATGTGTCGTTCCGTCCCCGCCCTCGTAGGAGGTTTGCACGCCATGCAACTCGGCCAGTTCGGCGGTAGCCGTCATTGCAGCCCTGCCCGACCTCACGAACCGAGGTCCAGAATGTCCAGAATGCCGCGTGCCGGAATGTCGACCCAGTCGGGACGGCTGTTGGTCTCATAGCCGAGTTCGTAGATCGCCTTCTCCAGCAGAAAGAAATCGAACAACTGCGTGAGCTGTGCCGGGTCGTGCGGAAGGTACTCGGCCTGACCGGCCACATCGAGATAGGCGTCCAAGAATGTCCCCGAGATCCACCGGTGCCAAAAGGTGAGCCAGGTGTCGATCGTCGTCCTGTCCACCGACGCCGTCGACGTACCGAGGTCCCGCGTCAACCGAAGTGCCGCCGTCCTCCCCGCATAGTGAAAGGATCGCACCATACCGGCGAGATCGACCACGGCGGGGCGCTTGAGTCGCCGCCGTCCCAGCGAACGACTTGGCTCGCCTTCGAAATCGATGATCACAAAATCCTTCCCCGTCCAGAGGACCTGGCCGAGGTGATAATCGCCGTGGCAGCGGATGCGTTCTGCCTTCATCGGCATCATGCTCAACTTCCGCATGCGATCGATGATCTCGTTCTCCCGCTGCAGCACCTGCTCCAGTCGAGGNNCAACGCCTGGTGGAGCTCAGCGGTACGTCGACCGAGGAGAGACGCCCACTCGAGGTGCGCGCCGACCAGGAGATGGCCCGGTTCGAGCTCGCTTCGCTCCAATCCGAAGAGGCTGCGCGGCGGGGCGAGCCGGCGTTCGACGTCCTGACGGTGTGCCAGAGCCTCTTCGAGACTGTGGATCAGGGCGTCCACGACGTAGTTCCATCCGTCGTCCTCGTTCGAGATGAACTCTTCGAGAACGGCGACAGTCGTCGGGGCCGAGCCAGGTGCATCGGGGCGATACTCGACGCTGCCTCCGCTGAGCGGCGCATGGGCGAAGCGCGCCCGCTCACTCAGGAAGCGCCCGACTTCGACGCCCGGGTTGATGCCCTCCTCGAAGCGTCGGATGAATTTGAAGATGGCGTGGTCCCCGAGGAGGACGGAGCTATTCGACTGCTCGGCCGAGAGCGGCACCGATGAGTAGTCCTCGGTCAGGAACTCGTCGAACTGGCGCAGGGACGGTGACGGGAGACCGAGAAGCTTGCCCCCTCCCCCGCCCATGGATCGACGCCGGGCGAGGAGCTCGACCATCATCTTGGTGAACGCCGGTTCGAAGAGCGCGTCGTAGAGCACCCCTTGCTCCCCCGCGGCCTCGAGCTCGGCCACCACCGCCTCGCCGTGCCACTTCTTGAGGTCCTCGGCCTTGGTGCCGGTGGCGAAGGACAGCGGGACCGAGTAGCGCTCGGGACTGCCGTGATCCAGCTCGACCTGGACGATCACGAGAAAGGCCACGGGGTCGGACCTCCTCCCGGGAGAGGCGAGGATGGGCACGTAGTCCACCACCGTGGCATTCGTGATGGTCCGTGCCTTCTGCACGAACCACCTGCGTTTGGCCAGGTAGATGGGCAGGAACGCCTCGAACTCCCGCAGGGGGGCTCCTGCGAAGAGCTCATCCCATTCACCCGGTACCTCGAACGAGGGTCGCGGTGGCGCGGACTCATCGGCCTTCTGCTCCAGCGAGAACCAGTAGAACCCGTGGGGGCCCAAGGTGATGAAGTACGGCAGGTCTCCGACCGAGGGGAACACGGAGTTTCCGAAGAGCTCAATCGGGGTGGCGCCGCAGAATTCCGAGAGGTCCAGCTCTACACACTGCACATTGCGGGACAAATTGACCACGACGAGGATGCGTTCCTCTTCGAACCGCCGAATGAAGGCAAAGACCTTCCGGTTGTCGGGGCGGAGCACTTCAAGGGTGCCGCGGCCAAAGGCCTTGTAGCGCTGCCGCAGGGCAATGAGCCGCTTCATCCACCACAACAGCGAGTTGGGGTTCTCCTCCTGCGCTTCGACATTCACGGCCTGGGAGTGGTACTCCGGATCGATGATCACGGGCAGGTACAGCCGCTGGGGATTGGCGGCCGAAAAGCCGGCGTTGCGGTCGCTGTTCCATTGCATCGGGGTGCGCACCGCATTGCGGTCACCCAGGTAGATGTTGTCCCCCATTCCGATTTCGTCGCCGTAGTAGATGATGGGCGTCCCCGGCATGGAGAACAGCAGCCCGTTCATCATTTCCATGAGGTTGCGATCGTTCCCCAAGAGGGGGGCCAGGCGTCGGCGAATGCCGACATTCACCCTGGCCTGCGGGTCCTGCGCGTAGGCGCGATACATGTAGTCCCGCTCCTCGTCGGTGACCATCTCGAGGGTGAGTTCGTCGTGGTTGCGCAGGAACAACGCCCATTGACATTCCGGGGGGGTCGCCGGAGTCTCGGCCAATATGTCGACCATGGGGAACCGATCTTCTTGGCGAGCGGCCATGAACATCCGCGGCATGAGCGGAAAATGGAACGCCATGTGGCACATATCGCCGCTGCCCATGTAGGCCACTGCATCCTCGGGCCACTGGTTGGCCTCGGCCAACAGCATCCGATCATCGAATCGGTTGTCAACATGCGCGCGGAGCTGGCGCAGGAAGGCGAACGTTTCAGGAAGGTTCTCGCAGGTCGTTCCCTCTCGCGCATAGAGGTAGGGCACTGCGTCGAGACGTAGACCGTCGACCCCCATGGCGAGCCAGTAGTCGACGACATCCAACATGGCTTGGCGCACGGCTGGATTGTCGTAGTTGAGGCTCGGTTGATGGGAATAGAAACGATGCCAGAAGTAGGACTGGGCCACGGGGTCGAACGACCAGTTTGATTCCTCGAAGTCCTTGAAGATGATCCTCGCCCCGGAGAACCGGTCGGTAGTGTTGCTCCATATGTAGAAGTCGCGATGCACGGAACCTGGCTTCGCGAGACGGGCGCGCTGAAACCAAGGGTGCTCGTCCGAGGTGTGGGCCAATACCAACTCCGTGATGACCCGCAGCCCGCGGCGGTGTGCCTCGCGCAGAAACAGGCGGAAGTCCCGCAGTGTCCCATAGGAGGGATGCACGTGCCGGTAGTCCGAAATGTCATAGCCGTCATCCCGGAGCGGCGATGGATAGAACGGCAAGAGCCAGAGCGCGGTGACGCCCAATTCGGCCAGGTAGTCGAGCTTGTCGATGAGCCCTCGGAAGTCGCCCACGCCGTCGCCGTTGGCATCATGGAACGCACGAACGTGGACCTCGTAGATAACGGCGTCCTTGTACCATCCGGTGGACGTCGGCGGGACCACGACGCCCTCCGGCGCGTCGGTGACGATCCGGAGGTCGGTCGCCGTCATGCCGCTCCGGGCTTCGACACCGGATCCTGCTCTATCGAGAACAGATGCGCCGCCAATCCCGTGGGATCGAGCATGACGAAGTTGTCGGGGCCCTGCCACGAGTATGTGGCACCGGTAAGGAGATCATGCATGACATAGGGCCGTCCGGAGTCGAGGCCGAGCACGTCGAGGTCGAGTGCCACCCACCCCGACTGTACGCGCTGGTGATCGAGACTGACCACGGTCAGGATCAAATCCCGGCCCGCATCGCCACCACCTTCGGCACGAGTAGTGCGGGTCTTGGAATAGGCAATGATCTGGTCGTTGTCGACCCTGTGAAAATGAAGGGCGTTGTTGAACTGGAGTGCGGCATGGTCCCGGCGAATTTTGTTGACCCGGGCGATGAATTCGGAGAGGCTGTCCGGGCGGGCCACGTCCCACGAGCGCACCTCGTATTTTTCGGAATGCGAGTATTCCTCCGAGCCGCTGGTGCGCGGAACGTGCTCTTGCAATTCGAAGGCAGGCCCGTAGATCCCGTAGTTCGCGCTGAGGGTGGCTGCGAGAACGAGGCGCGACAAGAACGCAGCGCGCCCACCGGTCTGGAGGGACTCGTGCAGGATGTCGGGCGTGTTGGGCCAAAAGTTCGGACGGAAGTAGTCCGCCACGTCGCTCTTGGTCAGCTCGGTCAGGTAGCTCTCGAGCTCCCACTTGGAATTTCGCCACGTGAAGTACGTGTATGACTGGGTGAATCCCACCTTGGCCAGGTGTTGCATCACCGACGGGCGGGTGAAGGCCTCCGAGAGGAAGATGACCTCGGGATGTTCCGCCTTCACGAGCGGGATCATCCATTCCCAGAAGGCGAAGGGCTTCGTATGTGGGTTGTCCACCCGGAAGACCTTGACCCCTTGCGCAACCCAGAAGCGCACGACGTCGAGCAGCTCTGCCCATAGTGCCTGCCAATCGCCGGTTTCGAAGTCCAGGGGGTAAATGTCCTCATAGCGTTTCGGAGGGTTCTCGGCATAGCGGATGCTGCCATCGGGGAGATGACGGAACCATGACGGGTGCTCCTGCACCCAGGGATGGTCGGGCGAGGCCTGAAATGCGAGATCCATCGCCACGTCGATGCCGCGCGCGGCGGCGGCAGTCACGAGATCCCGGAATTCCTCGATCGTGCCGAGCTCGGGGTGGACGCTCCGATGCCCTCCTTCCGTCGCACCAATGGCCCAAGGGCTGCCAGGGTCCCCCGCCGTGGCCAATGTCGCGCCGTCCCGGCCCTTGCGGCCGGTACGCCCGATGGGATGGACCGGTGGCAGGTACAGCACGTCGAACCCCATGTGCGCCACGTACGGCAGCTTGGCCCGGACATCGGCGAACGTACCGGGGCGCGCCGGGTCGGGGGAAGCCGAGCGCGGGAACATCTCGTACCAGGTGCTGAAACGAGACTTCTCCCTGTCGGCCACGACCGAGAAGATTTCCGACGTCAAAGAGTGGTCGGGATCACAGAAGCGGCTCATCAGTTGCCCGAGCTGCTCGGAGAACACGACCTCGCGCAGCGTGGATGCTCCGGCCCAACTGGCCGCCTCTTCGGACACGTCTCCCTCGAGACCCTTCACCCCGGTCCAAAGATCGGCTGCCACCAGGGAGAGCACACGTTGCTCGGAGGACGTGGCCCTCTGGGCCGCCACGTCGATGATCTCGGCGCCGACCAACAGCTCCAGCATGACGTCCTGGCCGGCCTCCGTCCTGGCGCGAAGGTCGCGACGCCAGGTCAGGAACCGATCCACCTTTGCGGAGACCGCGTAGCTGTAGNNCGGAAGAGGAGATCACACGTGAGGACGTCATGACCCTCCGCAAACGCCTCGGCCTCGACTGCCACCATGTCGCCGATCGCAGCCTTGGACGGGCGCCGACCGCAGTCGACTTGCGGTCGCACCGAAGCGATAACGGGTCGCACCCAGTCAGGGGGAAGAAGCGGCGCACTGATGGCACCCCGGTCCGGGGGGTTGGGGTCTGCCTGCCCTGCAGCGGCGGGGCGAGGAGCTACAGGGCGTGTCGCCATTCGTCGGATACCCTCTCTCTCGTCAGCGTCTTACCCGGCCCGAATCACTCACAAACGGGTGAGTGACACGTCGGCCGCCCGTATGAACCTGCCCGACGTCCGCGCAACCGTGCGCCTGACGCCGCCTTACCATGGCTGTCTGCGCCCCTGATCCTACCGGGGTCATGCACGACGACGACACGACGCAGATGCTGCTCTTTGCCGGCCATCCTCGGGCCGAGACGTGAATTCTGGGTGAACTGCCGGCACCGGTGGTCCTTCGAGGGGAAGTGCGGGAGACGGTACCCTCGATCCGCCGTGCGCACGCGGCCTGGTGTGGGCTCAGGGGTGGTCCGGTCAGCCCTTCGGGGTGGCGCAACGTCGTGCACATGACCCGGCCGCATGCGTTCGATCTCGCACATCAAGGAGCGGGTCAGCTATAACGAGGTTCTCATTTNNATGATGGGATTCCCCCACGTCGACATGAAGGCGGTCTATCGGTTCATCACCGAGCAAACCCGGGACACGCAGTCAAAGGAGGAGTTCGAATTCCCGGTCGAGTACATGTTCAAGGACGTCCCCGAAAAAGCGTTCCAAGGCAGCGACGACCCGATTGACGTGACCCTACGAGAGATGGACCACTGGGGAATCGAAAAGGGGATGATCACGGTCGGCGACACGTCCGGGACCGGTGCGGAGGCACTCAGACGTCATCCAAGCCGGTTCATCGCCTCCACGTCGGCGGATCCCAACGAAGGCATGCCGGGTATCAACCGTATCGTGCGCGACTACGAGTCCTACGGTGTGCGCGCCGTGTCCGTCTTTCCCGCCGGGACGTTCCCACAGGTTCCCATCAACGACAAGAAGATGTACCCGATCTACGCCAAGTGCGTTGAACTCGACATCCCGATCTTCTGCTGTGCCGGCATCCCGGGGCCCCGCCTCAAGGCGGCGTGTCAGCATGTCGAGCTCATCGACGAGGTCATGTTCGATTTTCCAGAGCTCGTCTTCGTGACTCGACACGGTTGTGAGCCTTGGACCGAGCTCGCGGTCAAGCTGATGCTCAAGTGGCCGGGCCTCCACTTCTCGACCAGTGCATTCGCTCCGAAGTACTACCCCCGGGACATCGTCAACTATGCCAACACGCGTGGCGCCGACAAGATCATCTACGCCGGGTACTTTCCGATGGGCCTCTCCCTCGAGCGCATCATGGGCGAGATGCCCCAGGTTGGCTTCAAGGATGACGTGTGGCCCAAGTTCCTTCGCACCAACGCGTTGCGGGTTCTCGGGCTGGATGGGTGAGTCGTCCGCACGCGCGCACATAATCTGAATTTGAATTTGTTCCTCCGCCATCTAGCAATGGGACACAGGATTCGTTACTATGTCCGGACCACACCGAGCGATGAAGGAGGTGCCACGTTGACTACCCGATCCAATAATCCGATGACCGCGTGGGCATCGCCCGTCGCTATGTGGGCGTAACTCTGCTGATCATTCGGCATTGAGCTAGCCCTTTCCTCTGTCCCGTTCAATCCGGACGCCCCTGGCCTTATTCGCGCATCCGAGCCGTTCCCGGCTTGTGCGTGGAGCCACGTACCCCCTTTTTCATTCAGCCTGAGGAGTCGTTGTGCATCCCGATCTATTGCGGGCGCTCGCGCAAGAGCGCCAGGCGGAGCTTCTCCGCTCTCATGAATTCCGACAATCGAATGGAGATCTCCCGCTGAGACCTACACGCACACCCGACACGCGGGTCTGCCGCATCCGACGCGTGATCGGCGTGGCACTCGTCGGCGCCGGTGCACGCATGCTCGGGAACACCACAGCCAGCATCGACGTCCTCGACGGTCGGCGGTGATCCCCCCTGCGGGTCGGGGATGGCCGGGTCGGCCCGGAGGGCCGGGCACTCATACGGGGATCCGCGATGCACGCGCGGCAATCCGAGACCGATTCCCATAGAGTCATCGCATCATGTTGAGTTCCTCGTTGTCGGGCCGCGCTCTCGCTGCACCGGGAGACACCGTCGACTGCAGTCTCCCCTCCCCGGCTGGGAGACGAGGATGAACACCGTGGGCCCCGAGGCACCCGACGCGTTGGTGATCTTCGGCATGACCGGCGACCTGGCGCGCAAAATGACGTTCGGTGCCCTCTACCGGTTGGAGGCGGCCGATCAATTGAAATGCCCGATCATCGGGGTGGCAAGTGACGCCTGGTCACACGATCAACTGAGCGCCGCCCTCCGAAAGGCCCTCACTGACACCGGAGAGAGCTTCGACGACAAGACGCTGGCCCGCTTGACACAGAGATTCACCTATCTCCAGGGTGACTTCACCGATACCGGAACCTACACATCTCTGGCAACCTTGTTGCGGGGTTCCGCCAGGCCGCTGTTCTACCTCGAGATCCCCCCGGCTCTCTTCGGGAAGGTGGTCACCCAGCTGGGACAGGCGGGACTCACCGAGCGCGCGACCGTCATGATCGAGAAGCCCTTCGGCCATGACCTCGAGTCGGCCCGTGCCCTCAACGAGGAACTCCACGCGGTACTGGCCGAAAGCCAGATTCTCAGGATCGACCACTTCCTGGGAAAACAGCCGATACTCGACATGCTGTTTCTCCGCTTCGCCAACGCGCTGTTCGAACCCGTGTGGAATCGGGCCCATGTAGCGGCCGTCCACATCACCATGGCGGAGAACTTCGGCGTGGAGGACCGCGGTGCGTTCTACGACTCGGTGGGTGCCCTACGCGACGTCGTGCAGAACCACCTGTTGCAGATGCTCGCGCTCGTGACCATGGATGCGCCCGTCGGTCCCGGGTCCGGGCCCCTCTGGGACAAGAAGGTCGACATCTTTCGCGCCGTGGCCGACGTCGATCCGGCCCACTGCGTGCGGGCGCAGTACGAGGGGTACCGCCAGGTACCCGGGGTCAAGACTGACTCGAGCACTGAAACGTTTGTCGCACTGCGTCTCACCATCGACAATTGGCGATGGGCCGGGGTTCCCTTCTTCATCCGGGCCGGGAAGGCGATGGCCGCCCGGGCCACGGAAGTGCGGGTCATCTTCCGGCGCGTCCCCTCTCTGGCCTTCTTGGGCGAGGTCCGACATGCAGATCCAAATGAGCTCGTCTTCCGGATTGATCCCGATGCCGGGTTACGGCTTGCCATCCGCTCAAAAGGAACCGACGGGCGCGCCTGTCGAGACGTCCACATGGATCTCCCCTTCGCCGCCGAGCTCGGCCAACCTCCCGAGCCCTACGTCCGGCTCATCCATGACGCGCTGGCCGGCGATCATTCCCTCTTTACCCGGGAGGACGCAGTAGAGGAAACCTGGCGCATACTCCAGCCGTTGCTCGACAATCCTCCCGCCCCGGTGCCCTACGCCGTCGGCTCGTGGGGGCCGGCGGAGGCAGACGACCTCGTCCGGGGTCTCCCCTCGTGGCGCTTGCCCTGGCTTCCGGAAGATCAGGCGCCTTCTTCTGCGTGACGGAGTCCCCTAAATCTCGTTGACGACACCGGCGCCCACCTCAGCCGATGCCAGGTCTCCCACTTCGAGCAGTCCCCTACTGGCGTTATCCGGGAGAAAGTCCTCGGCGTGGATGTAACGACCCCCCCGGAGCCACGAGGCGATGGCACCGACAAGGGATGTGCCGGCGGCGAAATCGAACGCCAGATGCAAGCCGTGTGCGAAGGCGGGCGCGATCACGCTGGGAAAGAAACTTCGCCCCGTCAGGTAGCGGGCTCGGGTCGCGCCGAGCCCGGCGAGCACGTGATGAGGAACCAACGTCTGAATGGGATTGAAGCCGAGGAATGCCGCAAACAGGCTCCCGATCGGGGGGAGATGTGAAACCTTGAGCGCCTGGTTCGCCGGGACCCCTTGTGCCGTCAATCCTGCATAGAGGTGCTCCGGCAGGGTCGAAGCCAGTCCGAGCGTGACAATGGAGAAGAACACTCCGATGGAGAGGACCCCCGCCGAATTCATGAACGTGGCGTTGATCCCGGCCCCCGCACCTCGTTGGTCGGGCGGCAAGCTGTTCATGATGCCGGTCTGGTTCGGCGCAATGAACATGCCCGAGAAGAACGACAGGAAGAAGAGGATGATGGCGAACGGAGCGTACGAAAAATTCATGGGCAGCAATTCGAGAAGGAAGTAGCACCCGCCGGCGCCGACAAGACCGATGGTGGCAACGCCCCGGGACCCGAGGCGGTCGGCCATGATGCCGAAGATGGGACCGGAGATCATGAAGCCGATGGTCAAGGGCACCAAGGCGATCCCGGCCCAGAGCGGGGTTCGGGAGAAGCTGTACCCGTGCTGGGGCAACCAGATCCCCT
Organism: Acidimicrobiaceae bacterium; assembly: GCA_003160635.1. GTDB lineage: Bacteria > Actinomycetota > Acidimicrobiia > Acidimicrobiales > RAAP-2 > Bog-473. Next base: position 16,272 of record PMLV01000076.1, read on the forward strand.
GGAGCCAGATGATCAGCATGAACTGGATGCCCCCGCGACCCATAGCCGACAGCAGCGAGGCGATGATGCCGGCGGTGAAGGCCCGGATCCGGAACAGGTTGAGCTGGATCATCGGGTTCGGAACCCTGAACTCGATCGCGACGAACACGACCAGAATCGCCAAGCCGCCAAACACACCGCCGAGCACCTCGGGGTTGGTCCATCCCATCGTGTGCCCGCCATAGGGCTGAATGCCGTAGACGATCCCCGTCAGCAGCGCGATGAGGCCGACGGCAAAGGTGACATTGCCCAGCCAGTCGATTTTCGAAGCGACCCGAATGCCGCTGTCCTTCAGCTTCAGGTAGGCCCACACCGTGCCGAACAGGCCGAATGGCACAGAGACCAAGAACACGAGTCGCCATTCGATCGGGGCCAGCAGGCCACCCAGAATGAGGCCGATGAACGAGCCGCTGACCAGCGCCACGCCGCTGATTCCCTGCGCCTTACCCCGCTCGTTCTGCGGAAATGCATCGGTGAGAATGGCACTGGAGTTGGCGAACAGGAATGAGCCGCCGACACCTTGTCCGACCCGCATGAAGATGATCCACAACGCCCCTCCGGCGCCCGACATCCAGGTGATGGACAGGAGTATTGAAAAAACAGTGAACACGGCAAAGCCGAGGTTGTACATGCGCACCCGGCCGAACATGTCCCCCACGCGGCCGAAACTGACCACTAACACTGCGGTCACCAATATGAATCCCATCAGGATCCACAAGAAATACGACGTATTCCCCGGCGCCAGCGGCTGCATGTTGATGCCCCGAAAGACGTCGGGTAACGAGATCAACAAGATGGATTGGTTGATCGTGACCATCAAGATGCCCAAGGTCGTGTTCGACAGGGCGATCCACTTGTAACGGTCGTCCGGCGTCGGGCCGACCACGGAATTCGGTGGGCCGGTGTCGCTCCGCCCTCGTACGTCGGTCATCAGTGGCGTCGACTCCCCCTGCGTGGTCGGCTGCGCCGCGCCCACGATCCGACCATGGGGACGGGCGGGCCCGCCCCGTGCTGGCGCTCGACTTTAGTTACTTGCGGCACACAAAGATCTTACCGACGCGTCGGACCCGGGTCCACGGGAGGCAGATCGACGGCGCGCTCCCGTCCTCCACGCGGGGCGGAGCGGCAGACGGGGGGGCTCGTTGCAACCCCGGCGCCCGTACCGGGCCGCAGCATGCCGACCCGGTACGGGCGCACGTGGTGTACGTGGTGTACGATGCGAGCCTCTACCTTCAATCGCGAGGGTTTCGTGAGGACGGCGTACGTCGTCCATTACACCCAGGTAGGACGCCCAGGCGCCCGACCTGTCGCTGCCCACGAAGGTATGACGTTGCGCCATCGGGCTCCACCCCTCCGCCCGTTGTCGCCAGCTTCTCCCGGTGGGAACGACATTTGGATGTAGTGGGCGACGCAGGCCGGCCTTCGAGCCAAGACGCCACCGCTCCATCACGCCACGCCCACACCTCGAGCATCGCCACACCATCCACCGCTCAAGGTGTGCCTCCCCACAGGTCGGTAATCGTGACCCCCACGTCGTTCAACATGCGCCGCACGACGGGAAGTGAAAGTCCCAGGACGTTGCTGGGGACACCCTCGATGCCGTCGACGAAGGGTGCCGAACGACCATCGATGCTGAACGCTCCGGCGAGCGTCAACGCTTCGGCGCTGGCCACATAGGCTTTGATCTCGGCTCCGGTGGGCGTGCCAAAGCGCACGACGGTGCTGTCGAGCCTGGAGATCGTCGTGTCGTTCCGGGTGTCGATCAGGCAATGGCCGGTATGAAGAATGCCCCGGTTCCCCGAGAGACGTTGCCACATGTCGATGGCCTCGGCCGAAGATTCCGGCTTCCCCAGAGACACTCCATCAAGGTCGAGCATCGAATCACAGGCAAGAATCAACGCTTCGGGCAATCCCCCGGCGACGGCCGAGGCCTTTCGCTCTGCCAGTGCGACGACGGCGCGGGCCGTATCGATCCCGTCCACCTCCTCGCTGACGCCGCTCACGACAACGTCGGGGTTGAATCCGGCGTCGCGTAGCACGCGCAGGCGGGTGACCGAGCCTGACGCCAATATGAATCGAGGCGTGGCGGATGACGTCATCATGAACCTCCGAGGGGATGTACCCGTCGTCGGGGTACCGCCCGGATCGGCCACGGGCTCGAGCGCTCATATGGCGCGAGTACACCACGCGACCCTTCAATTACTATGGAGGCACACGATGACGCGAAGCGGGAAGCAGGCCCTCCGCGCTTCGGACGAAACAAGCTCGGGTCCTGGGCAAAGGGACGGGAATGCGACGATTGGGACATCACAGGAGATTGGGCCACCGTGGCCGAACGATACTGGCCGTCGTGGTACTCCTCGTCGTCGGGGCAGCACTCGGCCTCGGCGGGTTGAAGGCTGCGCACAAGCTCCATCTCACGACACCTTCCTCCGTCGCGCAGGCCTCGGCCGGCTACGACCTCAATGCCCCGACTGCGGCTGCGGTGGAGGGCCGCGACCTCTTCGTCGCCAACGAAGCCGGGAACTCGGTCAGCGTGATCAATGCATCGACAGGTGCGCACCTGGCGACTCTGTCAGGGGGCTCCTTCGCATTCGACCGGCCGACGGCCATCATCGCTCTGGGGCCAGACCTCTTTGTCGCCAATGGCGCCGGCAACTCGGTGACCGAGATCAACGGTAACTCTCGAACGTTGATTCGCATCATTTCAGGGCCTCAGTTCCAATTCTCCCACCCGATCGCGCTGGCCGGAGACAAGGGCCGCCTCTTCGTTCTGAGCTCCGACGGGCCGGTGACTGCGCTCTCGACGACATCGGGGGCTCTCGCCGGCGTGGCCGCGGGCAGTCAGTTCGGATTCGCCACACCGCGTGGTGTCGCCGCCAGCGGCAACGACCTCTTCGTGACCAACAGCAGCACAAATTCGATTGTGAAGATCGACGCCCGGACGATGGCATACGTGACGACACTCCGCGGGGCGGCCTACGGGTTGAAGAACCCGATCGGTGCAGCAATCGATGGCAACGACCTCTGGGTGACCAACGAAGCAGGCGACTCAGTCACCGAGATCTCGATCCGGACCGATGCACCCGTGCGAGTGGTGGTGGATCACACCAACCTCCCGACTCCCGGTCCCATCACCGTGGGCGACGGGTACGTCTTCACGCTCAGCCCGCCCGGAGTCTCTCCCATGGTCACCCAGGTAACCCCGAACGACGGCACCGTGCCGTGGATGATGTGCAACACGAACGGGCCCTACCTCTTCAGCAATCCACAGGCCGCGGTCGTGAGCGGCTCAAATCTCTGGGTGGTGAGCAAGGCGAGCAGTTCCCTCACCGAAATGAACACGGACAGCGGCGCACTGATACGAACGATCTCGTAGGTTCCTCGGCAGAGGGGATCTCGCCACATAGCATCGCATGCATGCGTCGGATGGCGGACGGGGTAATGGCTGGTTTCGCTCGGCTGCTCATTCATGTCTTCTTTCGAGGGATCGAGGTGGCGCACCCGGAGCACCTTCCTCCCTCGGGACCCGTTGTCGTCGTGGCCAATCACAGAAACGGACTCGTAGACGGTCTCCTCCAGATGTCGACACTCAGCCGCTATCCGCGTTTTCTCGGAAAATCGACCTTGTTCAAGATCACCCCACTCTGGCCATTCTTGAAGTTTGCCGGAGTGGTGCCTGTCTATCGTTCGATCGACGGTGCGCGCGGCGGTAAGAACGCATCGGCCTTCGCCACCTGCCATCGGATTCTGGCCCAGGGCGGCGTCGTGGCGGTGTTCCCAGAAGGGATCAGTCACGACGAATCGTCGCTACAGCCCCTCAAGACGGGAGCGGCGCGGATTGCACTCGAGGCCGGCGCTGCAGGCGTGGCCGACGTGGTGACCGTTGCCGTGGGGCTGACCTACGACGCGAAAGCGCGATTCCGTTCGCGGGCATTGGTCAGGATCGGCCTACCGGTGGGCATTTCTCGCTGGACCGAAGGCTATGGAAACGACAGCCACGAGGCGGACTCGACCGTGCCCTCGTCGCTCAGTGCGAGCTACGTGGAACGGGCGCTGTCGCTGGGCGACGAGGCTGAGTACGTGCCCCTGGCCGGCGCGGGACACATGGACATGATCGATCCTCACGGTGTTGCTTTTCGCGAGGTGACAGCTCGGCTCGACCTGATCGCCCCACCGACATCGGGCTGAGCGAGGTGCCTACGCGGAACCACACTTCTCGTAAGAGCGACAGTTCCCTGATCGAAACTCGCTGACGTGGCCACCTTGGACGGACACCTCACCCAGGGGGTGGCCGTCGATCCCCCACACCGTGTAGGTCCCCTCGACGAGCTCGGGATACACACCGGCGATGAACTCGCGGTTCACGGCCCGCCGTCGCCGGATCATCGTGTGCACGTGGTGGGATCTCGGGGCACCGACCGGCGTGAGATCGATCTCCATACCCAGGCACGACTCCTCTGCGTAGAGAATGAGGGCGCCGATGTCCCCGCCGATGTCGAGTATCAATGCCTCTGGGGGACCCTGCGTCGGCCCCGCGTCGACGAACGGCGCCTCAGCCGGGGCATGGGGATGGTCGTGCTCGTGGCCCCCTTTGCGCAACGTGTCCACCGCGTGAACCCTAGAGCTCGGGATCGGTGTTGGCGGCGGGCGTGGCCGGCGGATTGGAGAAGCCCCCATGCGGGTCCGCCAGATAGGGGAAGTTCGCCTGGTAGGCCCGCGGGCTCGCCGTGACGCCCTGGCTCACGAGCGCCACCGCTGCGTCCGGCGTGTAGGTGGCATCGACCAGCGGTATGGTCGCACCCGCTACCGCCTTGAGCGCGATGGTGACCACATCGTCGGTGGGCCGCCGGCCGTTGGGGTAACCGGCCAGGTCGTTGCCCAGCAGGCCGAGGTTGCTCGTTCCCGCCTGCGTCCCATCGCTCGACGTCGGCGCGATCCCCATGTTGAGGCGCAGCATCTCTGCAATGACCTTGCCCCCCTGGTAGGTCCCGACGCCGAATGCGGCGCCAATGACGCTGCCCGGGATGCCCGTGGCAAAGATGGCCACGAGGTCGGCCCGCGCCTTCGTGTAGGCCGCCAAGTTCGGGAATGCGCCCGGATAGAGGACAGGCAGAAGGTTCTGCAATTCAGGATGTTGGACCGCCGCCGCAAACTGGCTGTCGTTCACGGGTGCCTGACTGTTCCAGTAATCCTTGGACGCCATCGGGACGACGACTTCATTCACGAGCGGACTGCCCAGGCGGGACACCTGGTCATAGGGACCCGTGGCGGTGGTCACACCCGTCGTCGGGTCGAACATCCGTACGGTCTGGCGATGCGCCGTCGTATAGACCCCGATGACGGCATGGGGGTCATTGGGCCCCATCGTCAGCGGTGTTCCGTCCGAGGTCAGCGAACTGATAGGCATCTGCAGCGCGATGGAGTGCACGTTGACGGCGGCCAGGGAATTGATTCCCGGCGTGTTCGCTCCGGGGATCAGCTGGTCGCCCGAGATCGGCCTCAGGTCGCCGAGGTCGAAGATGGAGCCGAGGTCCACGAAGAAGCCGTCGGCGCGCTGACCGGCGAAGACGTTCAGGCCATCGGACATCCGATAGACCGCCGGTGCCGACAGCGTTGCGTAGTTCGGCGTCGTGCGGATCCCGACGTTGCAGGGAGGGCACGCAAACGCACCGCCGCTGCCCGAGGGCGGGCTGATCGGCGTCGAAGTGCTGGTGCCCGTGGCGGGGTCGGTGTCGATCCTCGTCACGGTGTAGGTCTGGCGGCGGTTCCAAGTCGAGCTATAGCCCGAAGACGCCGAATAGGTGATCGGGCCGGTGGCATACAAGAACGTGTCCGGATTGAGGATCGTGGTCGTGAACTCAAATTGGTAGGTGATGGAGGGAATGCCGGTCCCCGTATTGTCAATATGGATCTGGTAGAGGACATCGTCGCCGACGGGCGCGCCGCTCCCCACGACGGTCTTGGCGCCGAACTCGAAGAAGTTCGGCCCGCCGTCCGGGCTCTGCAACGGCACGTAGTTGGCGATGATCGTGACCGTGTCAGGGGCGTCGGGGCTGACGAACGCGTACACGTCCGCGCTGTCGGCGGCCGGATCCTTGGAAATAGCGGGTGCTTCTCTATGCGACGACATGGTTCAGTTCACCTCATGAAGGGTAGGGACGAAATTTTGTGTGGCGGCCTGGCGGCCTTACTTCGTTGCTTTGAGCAGCTCCTGCGCCAGCGCTTGGCTGGTGTAGTCGATGTGCTTCGTGCCGACGAAGATGGAGATCTTCCCCGACTTGGCATCAACGACATGGGCCACCACGCCCGAGCCCTCGAGGATGGGTCCCTCGGGAGTTGTCGTCTTGGCTGGAGTGACGACGTCGGCACCGCTCACGCCGGTCAGAAGACTCAGTCCCCCGGCGGCGGCGACGCCCGTGGCGGCCGCGCCGATGGATGCGTTTCTCAAAAAGTGTCGCCGACTGATGTTAGGCATGCTGTGCTCCTTGCAATGGCCGATGGATGGGAACAATCACGTTGGAATGAGGGATGCTCAAAAGAAAGCCAATCCCACGATGGGACTGCTGAGACTTGCCGTGCCGGCCGCGCCGCAGAACGTCGAGTCGCCGTAGGTGAAGATTCCTCCGTCCGAGGCGCCGAGGGTGTACCCGTTGCCGAGGAACGTTCCCGCAATGGCCACCACCGGCTTGTTCAGCGAAAGGGTCGCCCCCGAACCGTAAAATGTGGAAGCTCCGAACGTGAAGACGCCGCCGTCACTGGACGCCAACACGTACCCGTTGCCGTTTCGTGCGGGAGCAATGCCGACGATCGGCTTGTTCAACGTCGTGCCCCCGAGTGAGCCGTAGAAAGCAGCATCGCCGAAGGCGAAGACGCCGCCATCGGCTGCGACCAGCCAATACCCCCGCCCATCTCGCGTGGCGGCCATGCCCACGATCGGCTTGTTGAGGGTGACGGCGCCCAAGGACCCGTAGAAGGTGGCGTCGCCAAAAGCGAAGACACCGCCATCGGCGGCCACCATCCAGTAGCCCTGTCCGTCCGCCGTGGGCACGATGCCCACGATCGGCTGGTTGAGGTGGATCGCCCCGGTGGAGCCCTCGAAGGGTGCGTCCCCGTACGAGAAGACACCACCATCCGAAGCCACAAGCCAATAGCCGCGACCATCGACGCTCGGCGCCATGCCCACGATCGGCTTGTTGAGCTTGGTCCCTCCGGCTGATCCGTAGAACCCTGCCGCGCCGTTGGTGAACACGCCGCCCTGTGCCGATACTTGCCAATAACCCGCGCCGTTCGGTCCCGCGCACCCTGCGATAGCGGTGGCGTGCGCCGTGACGGTGGGAGTGGAGGCTCCGGCGGCGCTTCCGGTGAGTAGTGACTGCACCTGTAGACCTAGGGATCCCGCCGCCACCGCTGCGGTCGCGATCTTTGCCCCTCTGCTGCCCACTCGTTTCGCGAGTCCACGCCTTCGAACCTTCATTGGTCTCCTCGTCGGTCGCTCCACAGATGCGATGTTCCGGATGGCATTCGGTGCCCATCGGCCGCCGGATGACGAGTACGCCCGATTCTTTGGATTGTCATGAGACCGCAACACAAAGACCCGACACCGGGGTGATCCTTGTACAGTCTTCGGATGGAACACCTGTCGAGGTGGCGAGACCTCATGTCACGCGATGAAGGTGACATACCCCTCGATGAGGCCGCGCTCATGATCGCCGCCCATGCGGACCCTGCCCTCCACGTGCCCTCACAACTCGATCGCCTTGACGAGATCGCCGCGCGGCTGGGACCAGCTGACATCGATGCGGTGTGCCACTTGGTGTTCGAGACACTCGGGATTCGAGGTGACGTCCAGACCTACGACGACCCGCAGAACTCGTATCTCGACAAAGTGCTCGACCGCCGCCTCGGCATTCCGATCTCGATGTCAGTCCTCCTCATTGAGATCGGGCGTCGCTGCAACGTTCCTCTTGTCGGGGTCGGGATGCCCGGTCACTTCTTGGTCAGGGATCCGGATCACCCCGAGCTCCTCATTGACGCGTTCTCCGGAGGGAAACGCCTCGATCGCACGGCGTGCGCGGGGCTGCTGCACACCGTTGCTGGGGCCGAAGTCGACCTCCCTGACGAATTGCTCGCGTCCGTCGGGACACGCGCCATTCTGACCAGGATGTTGGCCAATCTCGATCACAGCTTCCGTCGGCGCGGGAACGTGCAGGGGGTCCGCTGGGCCACCCGCCTCCGAGCCGCCATCCCCGGGCAGTCGATGGCCGAACACGTCGCCTTGGCCGATGGGCTGGCCGCCCTCGGATGCCTCGAAGATGCGGCGGCGCTCCTCGAGGAATCGGCGCTCAACCCGGCACTACCCCAAGAAACGGCTCGGACCCTGCGGGGACGGGCTCGCGTCCTGGCCGCCCGCTTCAACTGACCAATCGGCGCCGTCGACACTCGCTCCCTAGCCCACGCTCGAGTTTTCCAACACGAGGGGACCCCTTGACCTGAACCGACGCAGACCTTGAGCACCCCGTCACGAAGCGGGCGCAGGTGAAGCTCGGTGGCCAACGTGAGGACGATCGGGTCGCCCTCACCCAGAAATTTCGTATGCGACCTGCCCGCCGTTGATGTCTATTGTCGGCCTCAATCCCTCCCGATAGTGGTAGTCGACCTTCTCAGTCGAATAGAAATGGTGACGCGTGCCTCGTGGCCCGTCACCGAGGAGGTAGGAATGGCCGAACTGCCAGAGGATGCGGGCGGGCCGTCGGGCCCAGGCAGATCGGCGAAGGAAACAGTTGCCTTCATCGGATTGGGGATCATGGGTGGACCCATGGCGATCTGCTTGCTCCGGGCTGGGCATTCGGTCATCGGATTCAATCGGAGCCCGGAAAAGACGGAGCGCCTGTCGAGCGCCGGTGGTACAGCCGCCGGATCCATTGCCGAGGCCGCGGCGAACGCCGATGTCGTCATCACCATGCTGCCGGACTCTCCAGACGTCGAACATGCCGTCATGGGTGCCGGGGGCGTTCTCGCCCATCTCCGACCGGGCGGGCTCCTGATCGACATGAGCACCGTGCACCCTCGCACGGCGCGCCTGATCGCTCGGGAAGGCGAGGCACTCGGGATCGACGTGCTCGATGCTCCGGTCTCAGGGGGAGAACAGGGCGCCGTGACCGGAACCCTCTCGATCATGGTCGGGGGTCCCGTAGAAGCCTTCGCGCGTGCCGGCCCGGTCCTCAGCGCCCTCGGCACAACCGTCGTGCACGTCGGCCCGTCAGGCGCCGGGCAGATCGTAAAGGCCGCCAATCAGATGGTTGTCGCCGGGACCTTGGAGCTGCTGGGAGAGGCACTGATCTTTCTCGAAGCCTGGGACGTCGACCGCGAGCTGGCAGTACAGGTTCTTGCCGGCGGCCTGGCCGGAAGCCAGGTGCTCGACCGTAAGGCGGCCCCGATGCTGGCGCGCCAGTTCGATCCGGGATTCCGGATCGAACTCCATCACAAGGACCTTGGGATCGCCATGGACGCGGCGCGCCAGGCCGGCATCTCCCTTCCCGTCGGAGCTCTGGTGGCCCAGCTCATGGGAGCGGCGCGCGCCCAGGGGCTCGGCGAGCTCGATCATTCCGCCCTTCTCGTGGTTCTCGAGGCGCTGTCAGGACTCTCCCCCGGGGACCTCACGCCCTCATGAGTGAGTGGGCGACGCCCGGAGGCGTCCTTCAACGACCTTTGCCACGCGGGGCTCGCACGGGCATGTTGGGTTGCCCTTGCAACGCGACGAGGCACTCCTCGGCGGACAGCGGCTTGGCAAAATAGAAGCCCTGCACCGTGTCACAGCCGAGACGTTGGAGCTCCACCAGTTGTGCCTCGGTCTCGACGCCCTCGGCGGTGACAGGCATCTCGAGCGACTTCCCGATGGCGAGGATCGCCGAGACGACAGCTCGCTTGGAGTCGTCGCCCACAATGCCCTCGACGAACGATCGATCGATCTTCAGCTCATCGATCGACAGGCGCGTCAGGTAAGACAAAGAGGAGTACTTGGTTCCGAAGTCGTCGATGGAGATGCGCACGCCGAGTTCTCGAATTCGCCCGATGACATCGGTGACGATCCCGTCCTCGACCAGAACGGATTCGGTCAGTTCGAGGCATAGTGCGTCAGGCTCGAGTCCTTCGTCTTCGAGCGTCTGCTCGACGATCTCGGGGAAATCGGCCTCTCGAAGTTGCGTCGCGGCAACGTTGACCGACATCCTCCACGCGGTGCCAGGGGCAGCATCGCGCCAGGCGTGGAGTTGCCGGCAGGCTGACTCGAGGACGAGCCTACCCAAAGGGACGATCAAGCCGGTTTCCTCGGCGGTGGGAATGAAATCGTTGGGCTGAATGACACCTCGCTCGCCATGCCGCCAACGCACGAGGGCTTCGGCGCTGGTGAAACGGGCCTCGCTCAGCGACGCGATCGGTTGAAATTCCAAGAACAGCTCCCCGCTTTCGAGCGAGCGACGGAGCGCCCCCTCGAGCGCGGAGCGTTCCTGGACCTCGTGGCGCAATCCACGATCGTAGAGTTCGTAGCGGTTTCGCCCCCGCTCTTTTGCGCGGTGCATGGCGAGCTGCGCGTCACGCACCATCGCCTCGGCCTCCGCCCCGGGCCCACTGACCGCGATACCGATGCTCGCCGTGATGAGCGCATCGCCCCCCTCGAGCACAAACGGTCTCTCGATCGCGGTCAGGTACCGCTGGGCTCGTTCGGCCGCGGTGGCAGCCGTGGAGACGTTCTCGCACACGAGCCCATATTCATCGGCGCCGAACCTGGTGACCGTGTCGGTTATCCGCACCACCGTGCGGAGACGGTCCGCCACGGCGCGGAGAAGATCATCGCCGCAGCCCTCGCCCCTCGCGTCATTGAAGACCCTGAAGTGGTCGAGGTCGAGGCAGAGCACCGCCACATGTGAGCCGGTGCGTAGCGTGCGGGCTACGGCCAATGCGACCCGATCGAGGAACAGACCCCGGTTGGGCAGACCGGTCAGCGGGTCGTGGAGGGCGTCGTGAGCGAGCCGGAGCTCTGTTTCCTTCCGCTCGGTGATATCTCGTACGACACCGATATTCCCGACGACGACTCCGAGCGAGTCGAACTGCGCGTCGGCGGCCACGAACAACCATCGCGGTGAGCCGTCCGGACGGGTGAAGCGCAGTTCCAGTTCGGTCGGGGCGCCGAGCTCGCGCACATTGTCGAGAGCCTCGGAGAGCAGCTGGCGATCGTCGGGATGGACGAGCTCGAAGAAATCGAGCCATCGAACTATTCCGCCTGCCTCAATTCCTGTGATGCGATACGTCTCGAGCGTCATGGTCATGACGGATTCGGGACCTATCGGAGCTTTCCAGCCGCCGAAATGCCCGATGGACTGCGCATGCTCCAAGAACGCCTGGCTCTCCCGTAGTTCGCTCTCTCGGCGGCGTCGGTCACCCACGTCTCTCCCGATCGACGAGACGCCGACCACCGTCCCGGATTCATCAAAGATGGGAGAGAGTCGAGTCTCGATTTCGGCGAATTCGCCGTCCGCCCTCCACCGGAACCCATCGACGACCTCGCTCCATTGCCCGCGGCTGACCCGCTCCAGAATCTCCCGGACGGAAATCGATTCACGTTCGGGGTACAGGACGCTGGCCGGTTTCCCGATCATCTCCGCCGCCTTGTAGCCATACAGCATTTCCGCCCCACGGTTCCACGCCGTGATGACGCCATCCAGCCGGGTGGCGAAGATGGCGTCGCCCGAGCCATCGTCGATGGCAGACAAGTGCACGGTGGGATCGGTCCCTGGCGCGTTCCTCAATGTCCTCCTCATTTCTTGGCCAAACCAGGTCGATCCTTCGGCTGCCACTTCTGCAACACACCGCAGACGCGTCTCTTGCGCGGCTGCAACCACTAGACGTGGGTCACGGGCGAGGGTGACCCACCCCTCAGCTATGCACCGTTTCGCAGGGCTTGCCCGAGACGCCGCTCCAGGTGTTGCACAGCACGGTCCCATTGGGGAAGTTTCCCGGGTCCGACCAATCCGACACGAGCTCTACGCCCGCGCTCCCGCACTGGTTGCCTCCACTGGCCCAGAGAACGCCGTTCACCAGGAAGCTCGCCCTGGTGCACATGGATTTGGAAAGGTACACGGATGTCGCCCAATCCGAAACGTTGAGTCCCGTTCCCGTCACGTAGATGCACACCGGGCCAGAACAGCCGTTGGCACTGTCGGCGATGGGACCGATGCCGAGCACGCCACTCGTCACGCTGACATCGGGCGTGGCCGCCGAGGCCGCTCCTGCCGTGAGGGTTCCGACGGCTATGACCAACGTTGCCGCCGCCAGCGCGTGGGCGAGAGTGCGACGAGAGAGAGCTGCGAGATGCATGGCTCCGCCTTTCCGGTCGAGAGGTGCCACTGGTCGACACCTAAGTCCTACTGATTGGTAGGAGTATATTCCTACCATGTTGTAGGATCAATGTTTGCGAAACTTTATTTCCAGCTCTTCGGACTACGGGCTCGTGCCGCCGGGGGCGACTGGCACGACGCTCGCCCCGTGGTCCACGTGGATGACAGGATGGGCCGGCTGGACCATGCGAGGTATACGCGGCGGCAGCCAGGCACCGAGAAGGATTAGTCCGGCCAGGACCAACAGGCTCGTCACCTGGATCACAACCCTGGGACGTGTCCGGGGCAGGGCCCTGGTGTGCAACGCCTCAATTCTCGAATCCAAGGCATCCAACGAGGCCATCTCGGTCACCGTGCCGAGGCCGGGCCGCACGCGCCCCAGGACGTCGAGCAGCGCCCTCACCAACGCCGGCTGGCCGGCCACGGTGGCGGCCACCGCGTCCGCTCCCAGCTCGGATGCGACGAGCGCCTTTTGGGACAGGTACCTGGTCAAGGGCAGGTAGAACAGGGCGTTGGACGCGCAGCGTACGGCCAACGCCCGGGCCGGATCTCGATGCCGCACGTGTGCCGCTTCGTGGGCCAGTACGGCAGTGAGCTGGGATGCGTCGAGCAACTCCAGCATTCCCCTGGAGAGAACGACCTTGGGGAAGAGCAAGCCGGCACAGCAGCAGAAGACGCGGTCATCGGCGCACAATTGGACATCGATGCCAAGTTGCGACTGGATGTGCAACAGCACCGGGGACGGCGCGATGGGGGCGCCGAGACGGCGCAGGGCCAGTCTCGTGCGGATGTACTGGGAGATCAGGGTCGCGAGGCCGGCGACAATAGTGGCGGCGCAGACCAAGAGGACGCCGAGCACCGGGATCCAGCTCTGGAATCCGACGAGGGCCACCGGGGATCCGCAATTCGTGCGGAGGTACAACTTGCCCTGGAGACCCGAAACCCAGCAGGGCAGATCGCTGTCGACGGACTGGATGGCCAGGACAGCGATGAAGGCCTCCACCGCGAGCACGACGGCCACGACGGCCCAGAAGCTACGGGCCACCCCTTTCATCATTTCCCTCCACCAGTTGCCGTAGAAATTGGTAGCGAATGGGGTCTTCGCCGACCTGTTCTACAAAGACTGCCACGGCCAGGTCTCCGAAACGGTCGATGAGCTCCCGGAATCGCCCGCCGACGTACCGAGGCCGACACCTGATCCGCCGACTTGGTGGGCCAGAAGAGGTAGGCCCGACGCTCCCTTGCGTGCGGCACCAGCCCTTTTGCCTCGTGCCGACACGTCAGGATGGTCTTGTTCGAGAGCGGTTCGAGCCGACGGGCATTGAGTCCCCGGGTGATCTCGGCTGCGCTGGCCGAATGCCGGCTCGACAGCCCCTCCATCACCTCGAGCTGCAGGGGGCCCAGCGGATCAGAGGTGGGCGCGGCATCTGACGGCTATGCGCCGTCATCCCTGCCCAAGAGGTTTCGAAGCGCGATCAGCTGCTCGGGATCGGCGGCAACCTGATCGACAAAACTGGAGAGGGCGGCGTCACCGAAGCGGCTCAGGAGCGCGTCGGTTGCCTTTGACGCCTGCACAGAAACGAATTCGGGTTCGGTCATCGTCGGGTAGTACCGAAATGCTCGGCCCTCTTTTTCGTGATCGAGCAGCCCCTTCTCGCTCAGCCTGGTGCAGATGGTCAACACCGTCTTATACGCCAGCGGTACAGAACGACGCCCGTTGAGAACTTCCTCAACTTCGGAAACCAGCGCGGTTCCGCGCATCCAGATGATCTCCATCACTTCCGCCTCGAGAGGACCAAGCATCTCGTCGAGCTTGGGGGCATGCGCCCTTCTACGCCGTTTCCCGGTCACCTCGGCGACCGATCATCCTCGACAGGGTGGGGGCACTCCGGATCTCTTCCCATTTCCAACTCCTCCAGGCCCTGGCCTCCACGACCGTGACCAGATTCAGTTCTCGCTCTTGCGGCAGGCGACGGCCTTCCATCTGCTCGACGGAGGCGGGCCTCCCGCGGCAGATGGCGATTGTACGCCCGCCCCACTAGATAAGGGCACTCAGTTCAGCCCGACGACCAGAAAATCCCGGGTTTCCCGTCGGGGGCAACGGCGATGGCACGATGCAGGTCGTGGCGGGTCCCGGCTTGGACATCACAGTTATCGATAGCGGAAGCCCCGCTGGGTCGGCCCGGATACACACCCCAGTCCGTGATACATCTGCAACCCCACGAGCTGGCGCACCCGTGGCGAGAGCGTCGGCCACAGTTCGGGAAGGAGGGACAGCGAGGCGTTCTCCTGCTGGCGAATCCAGGGTTGGCAGTAGTAGGCGATCACGCCGTGGCGCAGCTGGTCGGCCGTCCTATTGGCACCCGTCTGGTGCAGGACACGACCGTCCAGGCAGACCAAGGAGCCCGCTCGACCGCCGACTGCCACCGTCTCTTCCCCCCGTCGATTCATGACGTCAGGCGTCCAGCCCGTGTGGTCCTCGCGATGCGATCCGGGAATGAATCTCGTCGCCCCGTTCTCCTCGGTGAAATCATCGAGCATCCAGATGATGTTCGCCACCAGGGGGAAAGGTGGCCACGGGACCGGAACGTAATCCTGATCGTAGTGAAGGTCCATCGGATGGCCGTCGGGTCCGGTGATGTTTGCCGTGATACTGGACAAGAGGAACATCGGATCGAGCAGGTGTGCCATGAGGGCCAGGGCGACGGGGTGCTCGACCAGATCGGCGAATTCCACTCCCTTGTTCAGCAACCCGAAGACCCGTTGATTGTTGGGCCCGTCCTCCCATTTCGGATTGCGGTCGATGCCAGCGGCCCGTTCCGACCGGGCGACCACGACCAGCCTCGCGCGTACCCGCTTCACCTCCTCGGGGGACAACACGTCGGGAAGCACCGCGAACCCATCGCGTGTGAGAGCGGCGAAGGCGGATTCGAGCTCAGTGGCGTCTGTCACGGTTGCCATGTTGCCCCTGTTCGTGTCATGTGCCGGAGTCCGGGACCTCTAGTCAACTACAAGTGAACAGCAACATTCTCCTCGAGGTCGTCGGTCAATGTCACCCGCGAGGGCACGTAGATGGCGGCTGACAGCAACGCGGCGATCATGATCCCCACGCCAACCAGCGCCGACAGATGCAGACCGTTGACGAAGGCCTGGTTCGCCGCTTCTCTCGTCGCTTGACCCAGGCCACGGGGAAGCTTGGCGGCGACACCCGCCGCATCACCGATCTGACTCCTTAGAGCCTGTCGAGATGCCGCCGGGACGTGCCGCAGCGGGCCTTCCAACGCCCTTTGGATGTCCGAACGGTAGACGCCCGAGGCCAAGCTGCCCACAATGGCCACTCCGAAGGTGCCACCCAGGAGCTGCACCATGGCGCGAAGACCCGAACCCGCACCGACCTTGTCGACCGGCAGGGTTCCCACGATGGCATTGGAAGCCGGGGCGATGACAAGGCCCATTCCAAACCCGACCAGCGCGAACGCGATGGCCACAGTCACGAATCCCGATGCAACCGACAACGTGGCCAACGTCACGAGGCCTCCGGTCACCAGCATCATGCCGACCAGCATGATCGTCCGGAGCCCGAAGCGCACCGTGAGCCGCGCCGCCACATTGCTGCCCAAGAGGCTGCCGATGGCGGAAGGGAGGAATCGAATACCGACCCCGAACGGATCGGCCCCCTGCACGAACTGAATGTATTGGCTGACCAGGTAACTGACGCCGAACATGGCGAAGAAGACCGCCGTCACCGCACCCAAGGCGGACGAAAAGGTGCGATTGGCGAAAAGCCGGAGATCCAGGAACGGCTTCGCTCGCCGACGATCCCACACGATGAAGACAGAGAGGAGTGCCACCGCGAGTGCCAAGGCGACCACGACCGTCGTCGAGCCCCAGCCGTCGGTCGACGTCACGATGAGCCCGTACGTCAACGCCGTGAGACCCAGGGAGGAAAGGATCACGCCAACGGGATCGAGACTCGGGCGCTCGGTGGCACGACTCTCGGCAAGGGCAACTGTTCCACCCAATAGAGCGAGAACAGCCACCGGCACGTTGATAAGAAAGACGGATCCCCACCAGAAGTGTTGCAGGAGCCAACCCCCCAGCAGCGGTCCCGCCGCGGCCCCGATGCCAGCGACTCCGGCCCATATTCCGATAGCCCGGGCCCGCCGATGCCCGGTAAATGTGGCCGCGATGATGGACAAGGTGGCGGGCGTGAGCAACGCTGCGCCGAGCCCCATGACGGCGCGGGCCGCGATCAGTGGTCCGGTCGAGTGCACGAGCGCGCATGCCAGTGACCCTGCACCAAATATGGCGACGCCGATCAGGAAAAGCCGTCGCCTCCCGAAGCGGTCGCCGAGAGCGCCACCGAAAAGGAGCAGCACCGCAGTGGTCAGGGTGTAGCTGTCGGCGATCCACTGCAGCCCACTGCTCGTGGGATGGAGCTCCTTCACCAATGTTGGCAGTGCGACATTGAGGACGGTCTGATCCAGCGAGATCAGGAGCACGGTGAAACACATCACTCCGAGCGCCAACCATTGACGCTTCGTGAGGTGAGCGCCATCATCGCCGAGCGGCTGGTTCGATGGAATGCTCCGTGCTCTCGAAGCGATGGAAGTCACATATCTCCTGATGAAGAAGGGCCGACCGGTCCATGCCCGGTCCGTTGGGCCGAAGCGGTGCGGCGCGGACTAATTCGGCAGAAGCGGCGCGGCCAATTCATGGAGTCCCCGGTAGACGAATGAGGATGCATCAGCTTCAGCGTCCTGATCGGCCCACACCTGCAAGGCCGTGTTGATGGTCAAGGTGATGGCTCCGGCGATGAGCAGATTCCGCAGATCGGAAGGATCGGTATTCGTGCGGAGGGCGATGATCTCTGCCATCCGGTCTCGGTTGCCATAGGCCTCTTCCAGCCAACGCGCCCTAAGTGCCGGGGTATCCCGCAGGAGAGCCAAGAAGGATCGGACCTTGGCGGTGTCCTCCCAACCCGCGGCGAGCGAGTGACGGACCGCCTCTCTGAGCGCAACCTGCAACGACTCTTGGGGCGGCCGGTCCTTCAGCGCTTCGAAGAACTGGTCCAGACTGGTGGCTCCGATGGCCACGACCAGGTCTTCCTTCGTCGGGAAATAGCGAAAGAAGGTTCGCGGAGACACATCGACGGCAGCCGCGATGTCATCGATGGTTGTACCGGCGTACCCGCGCTCGGAAAACAGGGCGGCGGCCGCCTCGGCCAGTTGCCGTTTCGTTCGTTCCTTCTTGCGTACGGCCAGGCCACTTCTCGGAATCTCCGTCGGCTCCATCGTCATCGAGTCCACCGTCACAACCCGACCTCCCTAATTGCATGAACTGTCGAACGTCTCATCCTGACTGATGACACTAACTGCCATTTAGCAGCGCCGGTTTGGGCGCGGCGTGCCCGTCTCACGAGGGCGGCCGAGACCAGCACCTCAGGCGGCGACGACCAGAAGAGGGGGCACACCAACGCCGCGACCGTTCCTGGGCACCCAGGGAGCTCGGTCCGCCGGAAGACGAGCGAGGGTGACCTCGCGATGCGTTACGCGGTGCGAGGGTTGATCGGCAGGAACGACGCGCACTCTATGAGGAGTTCAGCGTCACCTCCGCCATTTTGATGGGCTTCGATGTACTCCTGTGCTTCTTCGGCGTTCACAGGATGCCAATCCTCGGGCCATGCGTTCACGCCGGGAACGGTAGCGCCAATTCGAGCAGCCGTTCCTCGGCCGTTCTCAGCCGGCGAAACCACGAATCGCATTCACGCGGGAGGCGAGCTCGTCGAGGGCCTCCGCGAACCCCTCGGAGATGTGATCCGCCACGAGCTCAGGTCCCTTGGCGTCGATCACCCGTACCAGGCCGGTCATTGCATGCGTCAGTTCCGCCACCGCCTGTGCGATCTCATCTGTTTCGGAGCCCATCGTTGCTTCCCTCCTCCTTCTTCGATCTGCCGGGATTGCGGCGCCTTCACCGTATCGGGGATCTTGCCGGGTCCGGGCCGTCGCCACGGACTGGGCGGGCGGTAGCGACGGGCGACTTCGCCATGCATCATTAGAGAGCCGGGGCATCACCTGCGGGCGTGAGGAAGGGACTCCCCATGGACGATCAGCAGCTGGAGAAGATACGCGAAGGGAAGGGTTTCATTGCCGCCCTCGATCAGAGTGGCGGGAGCACCCCCGATGCGCTGGCCGCGTACGGGATCGGACGCGACGCCTACTCGACCGACGAAGAGATGTTCGACCTCATGCAGGCGATGCGGAGTCGGATCGCGCTGAGCCCGGCATTTGACGGCGATCACGTTCTTGGAGCCATCCTCTTCGAGGACTCGGTCCATCGCGAGGTGGGCGGCCTGCCCTTTGCCGATTACCTCTGGAGTAGCAAACGGATCGTTCCCTTCTTGAAAATCGATCGAGGTCTGGCACCGGTCACCGACGGCGTCCAGCTCATGAAGCCGATCCCCGATCTCGACGCCCTTCTGTCACTCGGAGTGAAGAAGCGGGTGTTCGGCACCAAGATGCGCTCCTTCATCCGGTTGGCCGATGGCAAGGGAATAGCGGCGATCGCCGATCAGCAATTCGCCGTGGCCCGCCAGATTCTCGACGTCGGCCTCGTCCCGATCCTCGAACCCGAGATCTCCATCGAGAGCCCCGAGAAAGAGGCGGCGGAGGGACTCTTGAAGGCTGCCATTCTCGAACGCCTGGGTGGACTGGCGCAGGGGCCGCTGATCATGGTGAAACTGACGCTTCCCGAGATCGACGACTTCTACACGGAACTCGTGCACCATCCCGGCATCCTGCGGGTCCTCGCTCTCTCCGGGGGCTACACCAGAGAGGCGGCCAACGCCCGCCTGGCCAAGAACCATGGCGTGATCGCAAGCTTCTCTCGTGCGCTGACGAACGGGTTGCGCGCAACCCAAGATGACGCGGAGTTCAACGCCATCCTCTCCGCTTCCATCAAGAGCATCTCCGAGGCGTCGCTGACCTGAGGAATGCGCCGCACGTGATCTTTCCAGACGAGTGGTCGACTAGATCCCCGTATGTCCGGCCCTCGGGTTGGGATCGTAGACGTGGGGCATCAGCGCGTTCGGAGGGATGCGACCAAGACGACCGGCTTCGAAGTCGTCCATCGCCTGTTGAATCTCCGCTGCGGTATTCATGACGAATGGTCCGTAGTGCTCGACGGGCTCGCCGATTGGTCGTCCACCGAGCAGGAGGACTTCAAAATTCGCTGAACGCGAATCCTGGCTCTCGTCGGCTTGGAGGGCGATCCAATAACCGGCGCCGAAGGCGGACATCTGTCCGAGGTGGACGGGGCGCCCCTCGGTACTCGTTCGTCCCGACCCGGCCAGCACGTAGGCCAGGGCGTTGAACGTCGGGTCCCAGGGGATCCGCAGCTGGGCGCCGGGCCGGAGCGTGGCGTGCATCAGCGCCATGGGGGTATGGGTCGACCCCGGCCCTTTCACACCGGCGAGCTCTCCGGCGATGACCCGCACCAGCGCCCCTCCGTCCGGCGAGCCCAAAAGGGCCACCTCGTCGGCCACGAGCCCCTGGTAGGCCGGTGCGATGAACTTGTCCTTGGCGGGGAGATTGACCCACAACTGGATGCCGTGGAACACGCCGCCAGAGACGACGAGCGCCTCGGGTGGTGTCTCGATGTGGAGGATCCCGGCCCCGGCCGTCATCCACTGGGTGGCTCCATCAGTGATGAGCCCTCCCCCTCCGTGGGAGTCCTGATGCTGGAACGTCCCGTCGATCATGTAGGTCACCGTCTCGAAACCTCGGTGCGGATGCCAAGGAGTTCCCTTTGGCTCCCCAGGGGCGTACTCCACCTCACCCATCTGGTCCATGTGGACGAACGGGTCCAGGTCACGAAGGCTCAGCCCGGCGAAGGCCCGACGTACGGGGAATCCTTCCCCCTCCAGTCCGCCTGGCGCCGTCGTGACCGATGTGAGCGGTCGCTCGGGCCCTGTGGCGCTCGGGTCGGGTATGGAGGGCAGCTTCGAAAGGTCATCGACAGTCACTGCGGGCACTCGGCACTCCCTTCGACGAACGGTCGGTGTCGCTTTGTCATGACCCGACCCGTTGGCGCTCACGTGCCGTCTGCCAGCCTATGCACGCGGTGCGCCGGGCCCGGCCGCCCCGATCTCCGCCCGAACGAAGGTACCTCTCGCCTTGGTCGGAGCGGGATCTCCCAGTCCGATTCAGCGATTGGCGGCGACGCGGGCGCTGATTTTTGCCCACGCGGCCAGATCGCGGTCGTCGGCAGGACGACCGACCCGAGTGACCGTGTCAACGTTGGGCGAAGCCGCCCGCAGTGCCCCAACCCGGCAGTCATCCCTGCTCCGATGGGCGAACGGGTCGAACTGATAATGGCGCATGGCGTTGCCATGAGTGATCCGGTCGATCCGCTCGTCGCCCAGACCTTGCAGGATCCCGGAGAGAACCTCGGGAGCCTCGGGCCACGTTCCGTCGGAGTGCGGGAAATCGGACTCCCAGCACACATTGTCGATGTTGAATTTCTCGAGGTTGGCGAGCCAAATCGGCTCCTTGATGAAACAGCAAAGGATGTTCCGCCTGAAGACATCTGCCGGCCCATCGATCCCTTCGGGGAACGTGTGTCCCGTCCACCCGTGATGACGGTCGAGCACATGTTCGGCCCGCCACAGGAAATAGGGAATCCACCCGATATCACCTTCGGTCAACGAGAACGTGAGGTCGGGAAAACGCTGAAAAGCGTCGCACCAGATCAGATCGGCCAGGGTGAGGATCGAGGAGACCGATGACAGCGTCATCGCAACACTGGGGGGTGCGTCCTGCGTCGTGTGGAACGTCCGCGATGACGAACCGACGTGACAACAGAGGACCGTGCCCACGTCAACTGCCGCGGCAAACAGCGGGTCCCAAGCCCTGGAGTGGATACTCGGCATGCCCAACGCTTCGGGATTCTCCGAGAACGTCACGGCATGACAGCCCTTCGCCGCAAGCCGACGAAGCTCCTTGGCCGCGAGGTCGGCGTCGAAGAGGGGGAGCAGACCGCATGGGATGAACCGGTCGGGATAGGCGCCGCACCACTCGTCGATGTGCCAATCGTTGTAGGCACGAATCATAATGTCGTTCACGTGCGGGTCCGGGCCCTGGTTCAGCACCTGGCCCGAGAAACCGGTCCAGTTCGGGAAGTTGAGCCCAGCGAGCTGCCCGCCGGCATTCATATCCTGCACCCGTTGGCGCACGTCATAGCAACCCGGACGCATTTCTTCGTAGCGGTTGGCGTCGATGTTGAAAAATTCGGGCGGCTTGCCGGCGACGGCGTTCAGACCGAGGTTCCTGCCCCGGACCTCTCCGTAATACCACTGCTGGACCCCGTCGCTCTCTTCCACCACCCTCGGCGCCTGGTCTTTGTACCGGGCCGGGACGTGTCGATCGAACATGTCCGGGGGCTCGGCGATGTGATCATCGACGCTAATCAGGATCAGCTCATCGGCATCCACGTGACGAAGGTATCAGAGTCGTGAGACTCCCCCACGGCCGATGGCCAGTCCCGGGAAAGATCAGGTGAGCAAGGGCGACCTCTGGTGAGTGAGCCGTTCCTTGCGCGAGGCTGGCTCCATCGCATTCGAACAGGGATCACCCAAGGAGCACGACCACCATGCTGACGTCCGGGAAGTGGGCCGTCAAGGTCCTCGGAGCTTGACGCAACGATCAAGAGGAGTAGGGAATGAGCCTGAGTGAGCTGTTCCATGTGGGAATCGTCGTACCCGAGATCGAGGTTGCTCGTGAACGGCTTTCGTCTCTGCTCGGAGTCGAATGGGGGCCGATCGTCGAATCCGACACCGAGGTTCGCAATGCTGTTGGACCCGACGAGGTGATCTCGCTCCGACTCTGTTACTCGACCGAGGCCCCGCGCTTGGAACTGGTGGAAGAACGACCAGGAACGCCGTGGGTGTGCAACGGATTCTCCAACCTCCATCACATCGGATTCTTCTCCGATGCGCTGACGAGAGACGCGCGACAGCTCGAAGAAGCCTCCTGCCCCCTCGAGATCTGCGGTCGCGCCGGAGCCGAGGCCCCCCGCAGGTTCTCGTACCACCGTGATCCTCTCGGCGTGAGGATCGAATATGTCGACGCCGCGAGCCGCGCGCTGATGGCGGACTTCCTCTTCAAAGCACCCGGCGGTGCAGCCGGGGCTGAGTAGTGCGAGGCCCACACGGCACACACCACATCGGCATGAGCTGTCCGCGGGCCGCATCTGACGGGAGGGGTCTAATGCCTATACAGTGCCGCAGACTCGGCTGGGCACATAGCTCCTGGACCAGGGATTGACGCATGGAACTCACACTGACAGACGATCAACAGCTTCTTCGGGACACTGCCACCAGGTTCATGGATGCCACGTGTCCTCTCGAAACGGTCCGCCGGCTTTTCGACGAAGGAGCGGGAACGGATCTCCCGCAGGGCTATCTGCGAGAAGCCGCAGAACTCGGCTGGTTCTCGCTGCTCGTCCCCGAGGAGCTGGGTGGCGGCAGCATTTCGGGTGAGGGCTTGCGCGATGCCGCCATCGTTGCCGAGGAGCGCGGCAAACGGCTCCAACCCGGTCCGTTCGTGGCTATGAACGTGGTGGCCAGCGCGTTGGCCCGTGGAGGAACGGCGTCCCAGCGTGACAGCATCTTGCCTGCGGTCATGGCAGGCGAGGCGGCTGCGTGGGTCGCCAACGACGCAACGGGGACATGGGCACCCGGCGCTTCTCTTTCAGCCGCCACTCGCGAAGGGGGCTTCTCCCTGTCGGGCACCTCTGGAGCCATTCAAGGCGCGACCCAGGCGACCCGGCTGCTCGTGGTCGCCGCTGGTCCTGACGGTCTCTCGCAATTCCTGGTGTCGACCGACCTGCCCGGCGTCGTCATTCACCCGCGTGACGCCCATGACATCACGCAGCGCTTCGGCACCGTCGAACTCAACGAGGTGGACGTGGGCCCAGAGTCCCTCGTGGGCAAGAGTGGAGAGGCCGCGCCCGATATAGAGCAACAACTGCAAATTGCCCTCATCCTCTCGGTCGCCGAAACGCTCGGGACGCTCGCCGCCCTCTTCGAGATGACCCGGCAGTACGCGGTGGACCGCATCGCATTCGGCCGGCCGATCGGCTCATACCAGGGAGTCAAGTATCAACTGGCGGACATGAGCCTGTCGATCGAAGCCGCCCACGCCATCTCTGGGGCGGCGACCAAAGGTGTACAGGGTGCTTACGCGGACGCCGGCGAAGTGGCCAGCATGGCAAAGGCGTGGCTCGGTGACATCGGAATCGACGTGGCGCAGGGGTGCTTCCAGATCTTCGCCGGCATCGGCTACACGTGGGAACATGACCTCCACCTGTTCTTGCGCCGCATCACGATGAATGGGTTGCTGTTCGGTCAATCCGAATGGCACCGCGAGCGGATCTGCGCGATCCAAGGGCTGTGAGGAGGACACCATGAGCAGTGCTCTCGCCGAAGATGTGGCCATTCCTGACCTGGAGGCCTACCGGCTCCAGGCTCGCACCTGGTTGGCCGACAACATGACGCGTCGGGTTGGACCGCCCGAACATCACGAGGTGGAGTACTACACCCCCGAGGTGATCGCGGCAGGCCGGAAGCTCCAACGCCGTGTGTACGAGGCAGGCTACGCGGGGATCAGCTATCCAAAAGCGTATGGTGGCCAGGGCCTTCCCGTGCAGTACGAGGCGGCATACCTGGAGGAGGCGAAGGACTACGTCCTCGCTGACTTTGGCATCCTGACGGGGACGACGTTTGGTGTCTGCGTGCCGACCATGGTGGCGCACGGGCAGCCCGACTTCCTGGCGGAATTCGTTCCGAAAGTTCTCGCAGGAGAGGCTCTCGTATGCCAGTTCTTCTCCGAGCCCTCGTCGGGATCGGACCTTGCGGGGGCCCGGACGAGGGCGACACGGGACGGCGACATGTGGGTGCTCAACGGGCAGAAGATTTGGAGCACCTATGCGCATCTTGCCGATTGGGGCATGTGCCTGGCGCGCAGCGACTGGGACCAGCCCAAGCACCGGGGACTGTCCTGGTTCGCCGTCCCTTGTGATTCTCCCGGTCTCACGATCCGCCCGATCCGCCAGATCAACGACACATCAGAGTTCTGCGAGGACTTCTTCGACGATGTGACTATCCCGGACATCTACCGGATCGGCGACGTCAATGAGGGATGGACCGTCACCCAGACCATGCTCGTGCGCGAACGCGGCGGCGGTAGGCCGATCGACGCCAAAGCCGAGCTGCACCCCGGACCTCTCGCTCCTGACCTCGTCGAGTTGGCGCGACGGGCCGGGACAGCGGCGGACTCGACCGTTCGCCAGAAGATAGCCCGCGCCCACACCATTGACTTTGTCGGCGCAGCTCTTTCGGCCCGCATCGGCGAACTCAATCGACTCGGCCGGCTCGACGCAGGATCGGCCGCCTACGGCAAGCTGTTCAAGGGCGTCTACGACCCCATCCGAGCCCGCATCGCCGTCGAGGTGGGTGGTCCCGGAGCACTGGCGTGGGACCCAGCCGATGCACACGGACCGGATACCTCGCTGTACTACCTCAACTGCCGCATCATGTCGATCGCCGGTGGTACGAACGAGATGCAACGCAACGGGATCGGCGAACGCAAGCTCGGACTCCCCCGTGAGCCCAGTTTCGACACGGGCAAGCCCTTCAGTCAAGTGCTGCGCGATGCCACGAACTGGACGGGCAAACCCAACACGTGAGCGTGCCGGGGCTTGTCACGCGCCGGCGTGACCCTCGATCTTGAACAATTCTCGAACGTTTTCGCCCAGAAATCGATTGCGATTCTCGTCGGGAAGCTGCCTCGCCAGCGTTTCGAGGTCCACCAGGTAGTCAGGTGTGTGGTCGGCATGGGGGTAGTCCGAAGCCCAGAGGAACTGTGTGGGGCCATAGCGCGCAATGAGCGGAGCGAGCGAATGCTCGTCGGGGTCACACGAGACCCAGCACCGGTCCCGGAAATACGTCGACGGCTTCTCCTTGAGCGACATGCCGACACCGATCGGAGTGTGGGCGTACACCGCATCCATCCGATCGAGGAAATGACCGACCCAGCCCCCTCCCGATTCGAGCACCAGTACCTTGAGGCGGGGGAATTGATCGAACACGGCCATGTCGAAAAATGTGGCCAATTGATGTCGAACGCCATCGCCACCTCTTACTGACTCGAGCAGTTGCAATCGATCCTCGGTCCAGTTGCCTCCCGTGAACCGTTCACCCTTCACCCAATCCGGTTCGAAGCCGGGGTGAATGGCAAAGACGACGTCGAGATCCTGTGCCGCGGCAAAGACCCGGTTGTGTGCGGCATGAGCCAGCGCCCGTCGCGCATGGGTGAACGGCAACACGAAGCATCCCCGCGCACCCTCGGCGACGGCTCGCTCGAGTTCGGTGGCGGCTGCCTCGGGATCCGACAGCGACAGGTGCGCCGTCGGCACCAGACGGTCGCCCGAGTCCGAACAGAACTCGCAAATCCAGCGGTTGTAGGCGCGCGTGTAGGCCTGGCTCAGTTCAGGATCCTCGAGCTCGGCCTCCCAAAGCAGGCCGAGGGTGGGATAGAGAACCACGGCGTCGAGGCCTTCGGCATCAAGCAGGTGCAGCCGTTCAGAGGGGTCAAAACTGCCGTAGGCGGCCTCCGACACATACGTTCGCCCAGGGTCACGGGCGATCGACATGAGATCGGGCGCACCCATGACTCCGAGGAGTGACGGCATTCCCTTGGCGGTGACGGTCGAGCGCCGTCCCCCGATCTCGAGCTCCTCCAGCCCGTCTGCATCCCTCACAATCCGAAGCGCGCGGTCCCGGAATTTTGGATCCAGATATCGCTCCCACAGGTCGGGCGGCTCGAGGATGTGGCCGTCCGCATCGATCGCCCCGTCATAGGCAAGCCGGCGGACTCCAGCCAGAACACGCGCATCGGACATGTCGTCCTCCCCCATACGAATGAGTGATGAGCCCTGCACTGCGACGAGGCAACCCTAGCCCTCGGGCACTCCACGCCACGGGCGTGGGCACCCGAACCCCACCGTTCAGGACTTCCCGGCCTGATATACCTCGGTGAACAGGCCGCCCTGGGCCGCACTCGAACCGGAGAGACCGCCACCTCGGCCACGGAGGACGAACGCGAAGGCGACGGCGAGCAAAGCTCCCGCGGCCG
This sequence comes from Acidimicrobiaceae bacterium, assembly GCA_003160635.1. Taxonomy (GTDB): domain Bacteria; phylum Actinomycetota; class Acidimicrobiia; order Acidimicrobiales; family RAAP-2; genus Bog-473. The sequence continues at coordinate 42,898 of PMLV01000076.1, forward strand.
GCCCGGCCAGGTAGACCCACCAGGCAGTGAAGTTCGAGCTCACCAGGTCGGGCCCCAAGGTGCGGACCGGGTTCATGGAGGCACCCGAGATCGGGCTCGCCCAGAGCCCGGCCAGTGCGATGTAACCCCCGACCCCCAGCGCGCCGAACACGCCGACATTCTGTGCTCCCGACGCGGTTCCGAGGATGACGCTCACCAGACCCATCGTCAGAACGAGCTCCAGCCAGAACGCAGCCATCCCCGAGTAGCCCCGGGCGGGATAGTTCGACCCGTAGGCGGCCGAGACTTTGATCACGTTGTGCAGGAAGAGCGCGGCGAGGGTCGCTCCGATCAACTGCACCACGACGTAGCCGGGCACGCGCCGCCAATGAAAGTCCCGGCGCAGCGCAAACGCAATACTGACAACGGGGTTCAAGTGGGCGCCGGAGACCTTGCCCATGAACAAGATGACGGCCATGACCATCAAACCCGGTGCGACGACCGCCGCTTGACGGCTGACGCTTCCAGGAAAGGCGTGACCCATCATGCCCGCCCCCGCAGCCACCAACACCAGAAGGAACGTGCCCAGCAATTCCGAGAAGAGACGCCGCCATTCCTGTCGCGGGTCGTTGAAGTTGTTGATCCGGTCGATGAGCCCCTGCTCGTAACGGGCGAGTGGGCCTTTGGTGGGAGGCTGTTGTTGTCTCGCGGTCATCGCACCTCATCACGTTGCCTGTCGCTCTCGGGCCAGGTCCCCCCGCACCGTTTCGTTGGCGCTGCAGGTCACTTATCGGTGGCCAGAGGCCCAACAGACCTCATCCTCTCACTGCGAAGGACCAGCAGTGCGGGAGGGTCGACCGAGGATCCAGACTTCGCCCGCCCGAGGCCACCGGCGGCGGTAGGCTCCCGCCAGCGCTTCGAACCAAGATGGGGCGTCTGAAAGGGAGGGACGCAGTGAGCCTGCTCATCGACTCCGATACCCACCTCTTTGAGCCATCGGGAATGTGGCGCGAGTACGCCGACCCAGCGGATCGGGATGTGGCGCTCCACATGGCGACCGATGACCACGGATACACCTGGCTGATGTCCGGCGACCGCAGACTGAGCCTGGGTGGTCCGCATCGCCCGGGTGACGTCGACGGCATAGGTGTCTTTCGACGGCGCCTACTCGACGGCTTGCCCGCAGAATTCGATCTGGAAGATTTCACGGCGAGCTATTCCGATCCAGGTGCTCGCCTCCTTGAACTCGACAGAGCGGGCTTCGACGCCTCGATCATGTTCCCGAACTACGGGATCGGTTGGGAGCGACCGATGCAGGACGACGTGCGCGCCACCCTGGCCAACATGACGGCGTGGAACCGATGGATCGTAGAGATTGCCGGGAAAGGCGGAGGACGGCTCCACCCCGTGGCTCATTTGAGTCTTCGCGACGTGACCTGGTTCGAGAACCAACTCCGACAACTCGCTGAGGGCGGAATCCGCATCGCCTTGATCTCACCGTCACTCGTAGATGGGCGCCCTCTGTCACACCCCGATCTCGATCGGGTCTGGGCCGCTTTCGTCGACCACGGCATCACACCGGTTTTTCACGTGGCGAACCAACCTCGGCCATTTGACGAAGCATGGTACGGGGAGGACTTGGAAGGTGGAATTTCCCCGCTGAGCGTCGTCTTCATATGGACTGGCGCAGCCCTGGCCTTGACCGATCTGATTCTGAACGGCGTGTTGGAGCGCTATCCGGAGCTTCGGATGGGCATCATGGAGTTGTCGGCCCGATGGGTGCCACAACATATGCAGATGATGGACGGGGGCTACCGTCACACAGCACGGTTCAATGGCGAGTCCACTCAGCTCTCACTCATGCCCAGCGAGTACTTCCAGCGTCAAGTGCGCGTGGCGGCGTTCTCCTACGAGAGACCGCTCGACCTCATGGCAGCGTCAGGCGACTTGTTCATGGCGTGCAGTGACTATCCCCATACCGAGGGAACGCTCACCGCGATCGAGGACTACGCCGCCGTCGGGCTCGCGCCCGACGCACATCCGCAATTCTTCGGGGGCAACGCTTCCTTTCTCTTGAGGGAGCCCGCGCCCATCGCGTGACGTCGGGAGTGCGCGGTCATTCCGTTGACGATTCGGACGTCCGATAGTCGCCGAAGGGTGAGTCGCGGTTGCTCAAAGCGCCGGTCAGCCCACGGGCCTTGATGTCCGCCAGGAACGTCTCCATGGTCTTTTGATGTATGCCGAGAGCGCATATCTCCGTGCCGACCCGAATGGCAGTTCGGAGCCCCATGACCTCCATGGTCCGGTGTACCAGCCGTTTGTTGAGCTGGATCAGATCAGCGGGCATCTTGGCGATCCGCTCGGCGTAGGCGACGACCCTCTCATCGAGCTCGCCGGCCGGGAAGGCGGCATTGGCCCATCCGAGTCGAGCGGCCTCGGTTCCCGAGATGGAATCACCGGTCAACATCATGGCCATTGCGGTGCGCATGCCCATGAACCAGGCATGGAAGTGCATATCGGGAACACCGAAGCGGACCGCGGGGTAGCCGATCTCCGCATCCTCGGCCACGAAGACGAGGTCGCATCCCGTCGCCAGCTCGCTGCCGCCGGCGAGGCAGTAGCCGTGCACCTGGGCAATCACCGGCTTCGCCAGGTCCCAGATGCTCATCCAACCTTCGGTGACGTGACGCGGCCACTGCCCTTCGCCCGCCGCCGTATAGAAGGGAAGAGGCACCCCCTCGTTGGCGCCACCGAGCTCATACCCCGCCGAGAAGCATTTGCCCGACCCCCTGATGATGGTCACGCGCACGGCATCGTCGGCGTCGGCCGTGTGTAACGCCTCGAACAATTGGCCCCTGAGGGCGTTGCTCAGGGCATTGCGCTTCTCGGGGCGGTTCAGCGTGATCCGCTTCACTCCTTCGGCGGGATCATCGACGAGGACCAGGTTGTCTGTCATAGGGCACCTTCCGTTTCGCACTCACGCCCGCGCGCGGGCGTGTTCTCACTCTGGGATGAATCGACTGGACTGCTCGGGTTGCTGCAGGAGGTGTTTCATCACCTTGCCGGCTGCGTTATGAGGCAGGGACTCCACGAAATGGACCCTGCTCGGCACCTTGAACGCTGCCAGCACTTGCGCCACCCAGGACCGGACAGCCTCTTCGTCGACGTCGCTTCCAGGCCGGCGGACGACGAAGGCGTGAACCTCCTCTCCCAAAGTGGGGTGTGGCGCTCCGACGACAGCCGTCTCGAGAATGTCCGCGTGCTCGATCAGCCGGTTCTCTATCTCGACCGGATAGATGTTCTCGCCGGCGCGAATGATCAGGTCGGTCCTTCGCCCTCCCAGGTACACGAATCCGTCCCGGATGAAGCCGTGATCGCCCGTGTGGTACCAGCCGTCCACTTCCAGCACGGCCCGGGTGGCTTCGGGGTCCTGCCAGTAACCGAGAAAGGTCCCCGCCGAGCGCAGGCAGATCTCGCCGACGTCACCTTCGGCCAGCACCTCGTTCCTGAGCGGATCGCGGATCTGTACTTCCACCGTCGGACCCGGTTGACCGATCGAGTCGGGGTGGTCGAACGTGGCGGCACTCTTCAACGAGGTCCCGCATGACGTGGTCTCCGTCATCCCGTAGCCGACCGTCCGCTGCACATTCGGCAGCCGTTCCTCCAGGGCACGCAGCAGTTCGGGTGGCCAGACGGAACCACCCCCGGCTACCCGCTGCAGCGACGAGAGGTCATAGCGGTCGAGTTCCGGCCATTCGAGCAGCCTCCACAGTTGGGTGGGTACGACTGACCACATCGTCGCCTTGTACTTCTGGGTCAGCTCGAGGTGGATGTCCTCCTGCCACCTTCCAGGTTCGGGGAAGACCGTGGTCGTGCCGGTGAACATCCCGGCGATCAATTGCCCGCTCAATCCCGACGTATGGAACAGGGGCATGGAGGAGATCACGCAGCCCGGCCCCGATGGTGCCGCAGGTGGTGGGCTGGGCGCGCGGATGGCCATCTCTGCGCCTCCGAGCAAAAGGGCCTGGCCGAAGTGGATGTTGTTGCGGTGGGAAAGGACGGCCGCCTTGGACCGTCCGGTGGTTCCGCTGGTGAACAACATCAGACACGGCTCGTCCTCAAGCACCCGAGCATCGGGCAGGCGCACGTCGGGGTCCGGGTCGAGATCGATGGCGCCGTCCTCGAACACTCCGATCGGCGCCGAACCGATGTCGTAGCCTTCCAGCCGCGCCAGGCGCCGCCGATCGCCGAGAATCACATGAGGTGCGGTCAGTTCGAGTGCGTACGACATCTCCGCACCGGTCCACCAGCCGTTCAGCGCGACGACAATGGCGCCGAGGGAGAACGCCGCCCACATGGCGATCACGTACTCGGCACAGCTGGCCGAGGCCAGCGCCACCCGGTCACCTTTGCCCAGGCCATAGCGGTCCTCGAGTTGGCGGGCCACCGTGGCCACGGTGGGCACCATGGAGGAGTAGGTGAATTCTCGATCAGAGAAGACCACGTAGGGCCGCTCGCCGAACTGATCGGCTGCCGAAGAGAGAACCTCCCCGAGGCTGTGGTGTCGGTGGGCGAAGACGCACAACGATGTGCCCGACACCACTTCCTCGACGAGCTCGAAGGGGGCTCCCCGACCGACGATCGCCTTCAGCTGGCTCTCGGTCAGCGAACCGTCCGGCCAACGCAGGGTCAGCCCCGACTGCTCGGTCATGCCCTCGGCCCCCCTCGTGTACGAACCCTCCATGACGGGCGCGGAATCCGCACGGAGCGTAGTTCGCCCGCCCCGTCACCGGCCACTTGTGCGCCGCGTGGTGGCCGGCGAATCGGGTTCGGGGGCCTCGTCTCGGGTCGGCGTCATCAGATGACAACGGACCACGAGCTGGCCGACCTGCGTTGCCGCAGGCTCCTCGTCCGCGCACACCGCCATGGCATGGCGACAGCGGGTCCGGAAGTGACAGCCACTGGGAGGGTTCATGGGAGAAGGAATGTCGCCCTCCAGGACGATCCGCAGTTGTCGTCGGGCCGGGTCGATGCTGGGCGAAGCCGAGAGGAGGGCCTGGGTATAGGGATGGTGGGCCGAGCCGAAGAGCTCCTCCACCGGTCCTTCCTCGACGAGTTGTCCGAGGTACATGACGGCCACCGTCTGGCTGAGGGACCGCACGAGGTTGAGGTCATGCGAAATAAAGAGGTAGGCAATGCCCAGACGCTCCTGAAGGTCACCGAGGAGGTCGACGATCTGCACCTGGGTAGCCACGTCCAGCGAGCTGAGCGGCTCGTCGAGCGCCAGCAACTCGGGCTCGGTCGCCAGGGCTCGGGCGATGGCCGCCCGCTGCAGCTGGCCACCGGACACCTCGCGGGGACGGCGCCGGGCGAACGATGCCGGGAGGCGAACCTGGTCGAGCAGTTCGGCCGTCCGCTGCTCACGCGCGGCGCGTCCGAGGTCGGTGTGGACCCGAAGCGCCTCGCCCACGCTGGATCCGATGTTGGCCAGCGGGTCGAAGGAGGAGTACGGGTCCTGGAAGACCAGCTGCATCTTCCGCCGCAACGTCCGCAGATGAGCACCCTTGGCGCTGGTGATGTCGTCATCGCCCAGCATCACCTGCCCGGACGTGGGCCGGATCAGGCGCAGCAGCAGTCGGGCCAGGGTTGATTTTCCCGAACCACTCTCGCCGACCAGCCCGAGTGTCCGGCCGCGTTCGACTGCCAAGTCCACGTTGTCGACCGCATGCACCGTGCCTCTCCCCCGGCCGGGGAGGCGGACCGAGAAGTCGCAGGACACGCCGACCAGCCTGGCCACGACCGCCGCGTCAGGTACCACCGTCGACACGGTCTCGACGTTGGTCCTCATGATGCTCCGACCGGGTCGGCGCCCAGCCGGATCGCCACCTCGGACCCGACGCCGGTCAACGTCAGTTCCTCCACCCGCCGGCACCGGCTCTGGCGATCCGGGGCGGCCAACGTCAGTTCAACGGGTGCGGTCCGGCATGCCTCCTCGGCATAGGTGCAGCGCGGGTGGAAGCGGCACCCCGAAGGGAACTGGCCGGCCTGGGGCACCTGGCCGGCGATCAGCGCGTGGCTGTCCGCTTCCGTCCGGATGCCCGGCGAGGCGGCCAGCAGCGCCGCCGTGTACGGATGCAATGGACGCCCGAAGAGATCAGCGGTGGGTGAGTGCTCCACCACCTGGCCGGCATACATCACGACGATCTCGTCGGAGAGCTCGGAAATCAGGGCCAGGTCGTGGGTGACGAAGAGGACGGCCAGGTCCTCCTTTTCGCGCAACTCTCTGAGCAGCTCCACGATCTGCGCCTGCACGGTGACGTCCAGCGCCGTGGTTGGCTCGTCGGCGATGAGCAGGCGCGGATGGCAGCTCAGGGCCATGGCGATCATCACCCGCTGACGCATACCGCCGGAAAGCTGATGGGGGTACGCGGAGAGGCGCTGCGCGGGATCGGGGATGTGGACACCCTCGAGGAGTTGCGCCGCTCGATCCTTTGCGCCGGCGCGGGTCACCTTCTCGTGCAGCCGGATGGCCTCCATCAGCTGGTAGCCGACGGTGAATGAGGGATCGAGGCTGGCCAGCGGGTCCTGGAAAACCATGGCGATGTCGCGCCCCCGGATCCGCCGCAGTTCGTCGAACTCCATGTCGAACAGGTCGCGCCCGTTGAATCTGATGGAGCCCCCGACGATCTGGGCCGGTGGTGAGGGGAGGAGACGCAGGACGGCAAGGGAGCTGACGGTCTTGCCGGAGCCCGATTCACCCACCAGCCCGACGATCTTGCCTTCACAGACGTCGAAGGACACGTTGTCCACCACCCTGACCCGGCCGGCATCGGTCTGGAACTCAACGCTCAGGTCGCGGACCTCCAGGAGCGCGGGCTGGCCGGTGGCCTGCGACAGAACCACCGTCGGTGTGGGCTGAGCCGGGCGGGCCACTGCGGTGATGCCCCGTTGGCGCTTTACACCGCGCTGGCGGCGTGACTTGGTCGCCGCTCCACTGATCGTGTCCCGCAAGGAGTCGCCGATGGTGTTGAAGGCCAGCACCGTCAGAGCGATGGTCAGGCCGGCCGGCACCAGAGACCACGGGTGCGTGAAGAGCGAGGTGTCATAGGCCTCTTGGAGCATGGACCCCCAGCCGGAGGCCGGGGGCGGCGGCCCCAGGCCCAGGAAGGCCAGCCCGGATTCGGCCAACACGGCCGAGCCGAGGGCGATGGCGATGCCCACGACCAACCCGGTCATCACGTTGGGAAGGATGCGCACGATCACGATGCGGGCGGGGGGTGTACCGATGGACGTTGAGGCCTCGACGAATGACTCCTCCCGTACAGCCAGTGTCTGGCCGCGGACGAAGCGGGCGAAGCCCGGTGCAAAGACGACGGCCAGCGCAAAGGAGGTGTCGTTGACCGAAGTTCCGAGCACCGCCACCACGGCCAGGGCGAGCACGAGGGGCGGGAAGGCCAAGCCGGCATCGGCGCCCCGCATGAGGAGGTAGTCGATCCAACCACCCCGGAAGCCCGCCACGAGTCCGATGAGCAGCGCCAGCACCATGGCCAGCCCCACCGTCTCGAAGGCCACCTGCATGGAGCTCTGGGCGCCGTAGATGAGGCGGGAGAGCACGTCGCGTCCCAGGTCGTCCGTCCCGACCCAGTGACCGGCGCTGATGCCGGCGTTGGTATCGGCCAGGTTCTGGGCGTTCGGATCGTGCGGGGCGATGAAGGGGGCAAAGAGCGCGAAGACGATCATGAGCAGCACCCAGGCGATCGACAGCAGCACCCCGCCGTGGACGAGGAAGCGCTGCAGGCGCTGATGCTCGGCCCACCACCCACGCAGTGAGGGTCGCTTGCCGTCCTGGAGGCCGACGTCACCGGTGACCGCGGTCACGCCACCCGTACCTTCGGGTTCAGGTAGCCGTAGCTCATGTCGACCAGGAGACTCATGGCCATCTGGAAGAGCACGAAGATAATGGCCACTCCCTGGACCACCGGCAGGTCGTGGTCGGTGATACCGCTCAACATGTAGGTCCCCAGGCCGGGGAAGGAGAAGATCTGCTCAACGATCACGGCGCCGCCCAGGAGGTAGCCGATCTGCAGCCCGAAGATCGTCACCACCGGCATGGAGGCGTTCTTGAGGGCGTGGCGGAGCAGCACCGAGCGGCGGGTCCCCCCCTTCGCCCAGGCCGTGCGGACGTAGGGAGTATCGAGTGCGTCGATGAGCGAGGCCCGGAGCTGGCGGGCCAGCGTGGCTCCCACCCCCACACCCAGGGTGACCGCCGGCAGGGTGACGTCTTTCAGCCAGCCGGTGAACGACGCCGTGATGGCGGTGTAGCCGGTCGAAGGGAAGATCCGCCAGTGCACGGCCAAGATCGACACGAGGAGGATGCCCAGCCAGAAGCTCGGCACGGCCAGACCCAGGCTGGAGAAGGACCGCGCACCGGAGTCGAGACTTCCGCCGGGCCGGACGCCGGACAGGATGCCCAAGGGGATGCCGACGATCAGGGACACGATGGCCGCGGCCACGACGAGTCCGAAGGTCACCGGGAACCGGGCGGCGATCTGCGAGCCCACCGACTGGCCGGTGGACAGCGACGTGCCCAGGCTTCCATGGAGCGCCGCGGTGAGCCAGTGCCAATATTGGACCAGCAACGGATCGTTGAGATGCAACTGCGCCCGGACCCGGGCGATCTCCGCCGGCGTGGCAGTCAAGCCGCCGGCGAGAGTTACCGCCGGGTCGCCAGGAACGAGCGCCAGGAGGAGAAAGATGGCGAAAGAGACGAAGAGCAGCACCGGGATGATGCTCAGCAGACGCCGTAGGACCAACCTGCCCACTCGACCCCCCCGGCAGCCCGCCGCTGTCCTCGTCGTCGGCCGACATCCTGGCGATGTCAGCGCCGTTCATGCTACTCACGGACGAGTTTCCGCGACAGCTCAGCCAGCCCCGACCCGCCCTGGGGGGGCTGCGAAGCCGCGGGACAGGCTGCGATGAACCTTCCTACTTCGTGTCGAACACTGGACAACCGCATTACTTCCGGTCAAGCTGGCGTGGAACGGAGCTGACGCCTCATCAGAGATGACGGAGCGTTGTGATTCGTGTTCGGCCAGGGCGGTGCAGCGGAATGGGGGGCAGCTTGAGGCGATCGTGTACCAGGACCCCTCTTAGGGCGCGCCGATCCGGGCCTCCACCCACACACGAGGAAAGATGAGCTAACTCCATGAAAATCAAGGGGGGAATGGTGGTCCGACGCATCTCGATGGCGGTGATGGCCGTCGGCCTCGTGCTGAGTGCCCAGGTGCTGGTGGCCGGGAGCACTCCTGCCGGAGCCGCTTCGGGCGGCAAATATGGCGACTTGACCACGGGCTACGCCCTCTCGTCCGGCATCAACCCCATCGAGTTCGATCCCACGCAATTCACCAGCTCGGCCTGCTGCTACGCCTACGACTGGCCGATCTACGCCGGGCTCCTGCGCGAGACGGTGAGTGGGTCCTATGTACCTGACCTGGCGTCCTCCGCCACGGTGGTCAACCCCAGCACCATCGATGTCACCATCCGTCCGGGTATCGTGTACTCCAACGGCACGCCCCTCAACGCCGCTGCCGTCAAAGCCGGATACGAGCGCAACCTGACCAATCCGCACCCCGGGGTCTGGGACCAGTCCATGTCGGACCTTTCCATCGACGTGACCGGGACCGACACGCTGGTCATGAACTTCTCCCAGCCGGTGGCCAGCACCTTCTATCCGCTCCTGGCCGACCAGGAGTCATTCATGACCCTGCCCACCGGCTCCGCTTCGGCGAACCCGAACCTCAACCTGGTCGGTGCCGGCCCGTTCATGCTGAAGAGCTACGCCCAGGGTCAGAGCATCGTCCTGGTGAAGAACCCCAAGTACTGGGACGCCAGCGCCATCCATCTCACGGGTGTCACCTTCGTCAACGTTCCCACCGGGCCCCAGCAGCTCAACTCTCTCGAGTCGGGGCTGGTGGACGTCGAGGGCATCCCCGACTCCGACATCCCGGCCCTGAAGGCCCAGACCAAACTGCAGTCGAGCTCGGCCTTCCCCGACGCCAGCTATTTCTTCGTCCCCATCTGCACGTCCTCGGGGCCGCTGGCCAACCTCAAGGTCCGTCAGGCCCTCAACTTCGCCACGAACCGGGTTGCCATCAACAACGCCCTCCTCTACGGCAAGGGCCAACCGGCCTGGAGCATCTTCCCGACTTCGTCGTCTTACTACGACAAGGCGCTGACCAACGTCTACGCCTACAACCCGACAAAGGCCAAGGCCCTACTGGCCCAGGCCGGATACCCCCATGGCTTCTCGACCAGCATCATGCCCCTGCCCGAACCCCAGGATGCTCAGCTGGCCACGGTGCTCCAACAGGAGTGGAAGCAGATCGGCGTCACGCTCTCGATCGTCCAGACGTCGAACTACGTCACCGACTTCTACACCCTCAAGAAGGCCCAGATGGGACTCAACCCGGAGGGGTTGCCGGGGATCCAAAAGATCACCACCCAGTACATTCCCGGCGACGTGGGTGACACGTGCGGCTACAGCAGCCCCACCCTCAACGCCCTCAACAAGCAGCTCCAGGCTCTCCCCCCGAGCAGTCCCAAGCTCAAGAGCATCTGGACCAAGATCCAGCTCTTCGTCATCCACAACGCCCTCACGGTCTACATCGTCTACGCGCCGGAGGTAACTGGGGCGCAGAAGGACGTGACGGGCGTCCAGAACATCCCGTACGTCGGCGGGGTCCTGAATTACTGGGGCGTGTCGGTCCCGGGCTGAGTGCGGGCGGGCCAGCCTGCGGGCGGGCCAGCCTGCGGGATACTCCACTCTCAACGATACAGCCGGTCATTTGACCGCTGCCGCCCGTCACATCTAGCGTGACCCGCCCACGACGATCGCCAGGGGGAGATACGGCATGGGCATGCCAACCGATGTCGGAGCCGTCGATCTGATGATCGCGTTTCCGCACGCCGACGCCAACATCGACGACTACACCTTCCGGTCGCTGCTCCGTGATGAAGGCAGTGCCGACATGGTGTTCCCGGTCGAGTACATCTTCCATGACGTCCCGAATCACCTGGAGAAGGGGAACGACCCCATCGAGGTGACCCTGGCCGAGATGGACAAGTGCGGGGTCGCCATCGGCCTGCTCGGCGGGCTGGACGAGACCTCGAGAAGAGCGCTCAGTGAGTATCCCGATCGGTTCCGGGCCAGTATTCATGTGGACCCGAACGACATCACCGGATCGGTTCGCCAGATCCGTCGCGCACACGACGAGTTCGGGATCAAAGCGGTCCAGTCCTTCCCGGCAGGTTGCGTCCCGCAAGTGCCGGTCAGCGATCGGCGGTATTACCCCGTCTACCAGACGTGCATCGACCTCGACATCCCGATGATCACCAACGCGGGCGTGCCCGGGCCGCGGGTACCGATGGACTGCCAGCACGTCCGACATTTCGACCAGGTGTGCTACGACTTTCCCGAGCTGCGGATCGTCATGCGCCACGGGGCGGAGCCGTGGGAGGACCTGGCCGTGAAACTGATGCTCAAATGGCCGGGGCTCTATTACATGACCAGCGCCTTCGCGCCCAAGTACTATCCCAAGGCCATCATCGACTACGCCAACACCCGGGGCGCCGACAAGGTCATGTACGCCGGGTACTACCCGATGGGAATCAGCCTCGAGCGCACATTCAACGAGATGCCCCACGTTCCCTTCCGAGACCACGTGTGGCCCAAATTTCTCAGGGAGAACGCCATGCGGGTCTTCAAGCTCGACGAATAGGCCTAGCGGGGCGGACACGTCGTTTCGGGTGGGCCTGGAAATTGCCCTAACCTTGTACCGTTCGACACCTTGTCGGCGACAATTCTTCCAGTTATGAAAGGGGACCTTCCCTGATGTCAGCGACCCTTGGTGTCGCCGTTCGTGACAGCACGGACGCCACGGAACACCTGACGATCATCTCCGCCGATTGCCACGCCGGTGGTAGCCACTCCCAGTATCGGGAGTACCTCGACCCCGCCTACCTCGAGGACTTCGACGCCTGGCGGGGCAAGTACAAGAACCCCTTCCGAGACCTCGGTGACCAGCGCCGCCTGCGCAATTGGGACAACGACATGCGGAACACGCAGCAGGAAGAGGACGGCATCGTGGCCGAGGTCATCTTCCCCAACACTGTCCCCCCGTTCTTCCCGAGCTTCGTCCTCTTCGCACCACCACCGCCGCCGGAGGCGTACGAGCACCGGCTGGCCGGCATCCGGGCCCACAACCGTTGGCTGGTGGACTGGTGCAACGAGTACCCCGAGCGACGGGCCGGGATCGGCCAGATTTTCCTCAACGATGTCGACGATGCCCTGGCCGATGTGCGGTGGATCAAGGAGCACGGGCTGCGCGGCGGAATCCTCCTCCCGAACATCCCGCCGGACGTGTCGTGGGTAAAGCCACTGTACGATCCCTGCTACGAACCATTGTGGTCGCTGTGCGAGGAGCTCGGGGTTCCCGTGCACAGCCACGGTGGCATCGGGTGCCCCGATTATGGCCCTTACCCGGTGTCCATGCTGCTGTACATGTCAGAGGTGGGGTTCTACTCGCAGCGGCCATTCGTCCACCTGCTGCTGTCAGGTGTCTTCGAACGGCACCCGGGCCTCAAGTTCGTCATGACGGAGATGGGCGCCGCCTGGCTGCCTCCGCTGCTCGACCGGCTTGACCCGATGTTGGCCACCATCCGCGATACCGGCGCCACCGGAGAGATGCGATTCAACCAGGACCACGTTCTTCCCCGTACGGCCAGCGAGTATTTCGCGCAGAACTGCTGGGTCGGACTGTCCATACCGAGCAAGCCCGATCGCAGTGCCATCGCCCGGCTCGGGACCGATCGGATCATGTGGGGCTCGGACTACCCCCATGATGAAGGCACCTACCCGTTCAGTCGGGAGAACCTGCGGGCGATCTTTTCGGGCACCGAGGCCACCCAGCTACGGCGGGTCCTTTCCGAGAACGCCGCCCGGCTCTTCGACTTCGATCTGGAAGCACTCAAGCCACTGGCCTCTCGGGTAGGGCCGACCGTCGGCGAGATCACCAAGCCGCTCGATCAACTGCCCGAGGCGCCGAACGAAGCGTTGCGGCGGGCGATGGGAGAACGACTCTGATCGGCCCACCGCCGAGGGGTATCCCCTGGTTCGCATGATGGAACGCTCCATCCCCTGCGACCAACAACTCGAGCACTGACTTCCCCATGCGGGTCGGCCTCATGGTGACGCCCCAGCAGGGCGCCAGTTACGACGACCAACTTCAGGCCGCGCGCGCGGCGGAACGGGCGGGGTTCAGTGACTTCGTCCGCTCTGATCACTACCTGGCATTCGGTGCCACTGGTTTGCCGGGACCAACGGATTCCTGGATCACACTCGCAGGTCTCGCCCGGGAGACCAGTCGGATCAGACTCGGGACCATGGTGAGCGCGGCCACATTCCGCCTGCCTGGACCCATGGCCATTGCGGTCGCACAAGTCGATGCCATGAGTGGTGGGCGAATTACGCTGGCACTTGGCGCTGGCTGGTCGGGAGAGGAGCACCGCGCCTACGGGATTCCGTTCCCTTCACCCAAAGAGCGCTTTGACCGACTCGACGAACAGCTCGCCATCATCACCGGAATCTGGAATACGCCGATCGGATCGACTTTCTCATTCCACGGGGAGCACTACAAGCTTGCAGACTGCCCCGGCCTGCCGAAGCCCGTACAGCTCCCCCATCCACCCGTGATCGTCGGCGGCACCGGCCCCAAACGAACCCCCGCACTCGCCGCTCGCTACGCCAACGAATTCAACCTGCCTCCGTTTCAGGGACCAGACCTGACACGCGACGCGTTCGACCGCGTGCGCCGTGCGTGCGAAACGGTCGGACGGGACCCAGCATCGCTCGATCTCTCGGTGACACTCACGACGGTGTGCGGCGCCGACGGGCGAGACGTGCAACGCCGCGGCGCGGTCTCGCCCCAGCAATTCGAAGCGGCGGACCTCGCCGGGACCCCCGATCAGATCTGCGAGGGCTTGAGGACCTATCTCGAACTCGGAGCGGCGCGGGCGTACCTTCGCGTGCTCGACCTGCGCGACGTCGATCAGGTCGAGCTCCTCGGAGCGACAGTACTGCCGGTGTTCGCCGAATCGAGCTGACAACACCACTTGCCACACCCCGAGGGTTGGCAGGTGAGGAATGGCTGCGGCGCTTACACGTTGACGCGGAGCGCATCGTTGATGATGGCTCGCGCATCACGCAGGCGACCTTGCCCGTAGTCCCCGACAATGGTCGTGCGCTGCATATGACGATCAGACCCGGCGGGCACGCCTCTTGCGCAATGCATCATCCTCCAGTTATCCCAGAGGACCAGGTCGGTGGCAACCCACTTGTGATAGTACGCGCGGCTCTCATCGGTGGCATGGGCGATCACATCCTCGAGGAGGACATCGCCTTCCACGTCCTCCATCCCTTCGATGCCCAAAGCGAACCAAGGTGACACATTGAGGACCTTGCGACCCGTCTCGGGTTGCAAGAACACCAGCGGATGCACGACTTCAGGAAAGCCCTCAGGGTTTGCCATGAGTTTGCTGGAACGCGGATCCATCCGCAGGAGCCTTAGGCCCGGGGTGACACCGAATCGTTGGTGAGATGCATCGATGTCAAATCGATACACGACCTCCAGGCCTTCGATCTGCTGCTTCAGACGATCGGGGAGCGAGTCATACGCCGCGATCTGGTCGATGAACCCGGTCTCACCACCATCTTCGGGGACCACTATCGGCCGCAAGATCCCACCGTGGTTGATGTGATCGACATAGACGAGGTCAAAATGCCAGGGCAGCCAACCTCCGCGTCGACTGCCGTCCCCGAACTCGTAGATCTCTCCGAACACCGAGTCGTACCTGATATCCGAGAGCTCAGCCCGGCCCGGTTTGGCCGGATCCCGAAGTGGGTGGATCTCCGGGGTCCCGAAGATAGAGCTGAGTTCGATGTGTCCCGCTTCGTCGGTCTCCAAACCCCGGAAGACCACCAGACCCCGGTCAATCCAAAGGGCCGTCAGCGCACGGCGAACCTGGGCGTCCTCCAGTGAGGATATGTCGATATCAGTGACAATTGATCCGAACGCCAGATTCTCCGACAAAGGCCGGACATGAAGCTCCATTTGGTTCGCCCTTATGAGTACTCGTCCCTCTGCGAAGGTAGCAGAGGGACGACCAGCGGGCTGGTCTGAGCATGCTCGAAGGTCAGACAAACCGGACAGCTCTACGAACACCACGCCCGACGTTGCGAAGCAGATCATGGCCAGATCCGACCTCGTTCGAACCCGCCACCACGAAGACGCCCAACTGCCGGTGCGCAGCATCGAGCCACCGCAGGACCCGGCAGCGACCACCACTGCGACGATAATCGGAACAACGGGTGCATCGCGACGTGAACGAAGGCGTACGCGCTCGGGCACCTTCATGCGACCGTTCGAATGCTCGGAGCAACATTGAACGCAACGCCCGTAGCTAAAGATTACCTTTCTCTCATGCCGAGACCCCCGTGATACGGCCCCCTCAACAAGTCCGGCGCTCGAACTCGTCACGTTCAACCTCCGGCGAATGCCGTCAGCGCGGAGGCAAGCGTGAATAGCTCGGAAAGTTCCCAAAGAGCTCCTCGCCGGAGCCTTCGGGTCCGTAGGTGAGTGCTTGCACCAACAGATCACCACCCACAAACGCACCCTTCCAGGAGGCGCCGAGCCCTCCGAACACCTCTTCCCGGTCGCCGCGGCTGCGGGGTTTGTTGATGCCAACCTTGAAGGCCAGCAACTCCTCGGACACCCGGTCACCCATGTCGGCGTCGTCCGTCGCGATGCTGGCCACAAGGGACCCGTTCGACACGTTCATCGCTGCCACGAGCTCGGCTTGGGTGTCGACCACCACCACCGAGTCCAATGGGCCGAATGGCTCGGCGTGATGGAGCGACCAGGAGGCCGGAGGCTGGAGAACGCAAGAGGGCGCGACATATGCCGCCGTGTCCTGTGCATCGAGGAACAGCCCGTCGCCGACCGACCCCCGGTACAGCGGGATACCGCCACCGCTGACTGCTTCGTCGAACTGCTTCGTGAGCTCGGCGGCCTTCGTGGCGTGGATGACGGGGCCAAAGTCCAATTCCGGAAGGGGGTCGTCGGGGTGCGCCACGGCGAGTGGATTGCCGAATTTGATCGCATGCACGACAGGGAGGTACGCCTCCAAGAAAGCGGGGACAAGGCGACGCTGGACAACGTAACGGGGATAGGCCGTGCAGCGCTGCTTGGCGTACTCGAACCCCTTTCGCATGTGCTGGGCGAGGAGGTCCCACTGCGAGAAATTCCAGATACCCCAGGAATTCAGGCCTTCTTGCTCGAGCATGTGTCGTCGCCCGGTGTCCGCAAGAGAGACCGCTGCCCTACGGCCGTTTGCACGACCCCCGACGAAGACCAGCGCACCTATGCCCTCGGAGCGGATGAGCACTTCCCCCATGTGCGAACCCATGCCCGAGAGAAGCGTGACGGGAAGACCGGCCCGGCGCATGAGGGCATGGGCCAGAGTCAGCGCGTAAAACCCACCCTGGCTGGGAGTTTTCGCCACAACGGCGTTGCCCGCGAGAGCCTGCACCAGTTCGGCGTGGACCTGGACGCTCATCGGATAGTTCCAACTCGCGATGTTTGAGACAGGCCCGGGCAACGGTAGGCGCTGCTTTCCGTCGCTGGTGGTGAGCTGGCGCTCAATCTGGCCGAGGTACCACCGGGCCCCGTCAACGCAGCGATCCACGTCCGCACATGCCAGACGCCAGGGCTTGCCGATCTCCCACACGAGCAAGAGGGCCAGCAGATCACGATGCTCAACCAACCCATCGACCGCGTCTGACACCATGGTGCGGCGCTCATCCAACTCTACGGTCGCCCACGTCTTGTGTTCCTCAAGCGCGTGTGCCACTGCCGCGACAGCCTCATCGTAGTTGACGAGTGGAGGCCCCGGTATCGGTGTGCCATCCACGGCATTCACATGGTCACCTGGAATGCCGATGCGTCGCCATTCTCCGCGTGTCAGATTTCGCAGGCGATCAGAATCAAAGGCTTCGGGCGCCACCTGGATACACCTGGCGTAGGTCTCCCACCATGATGTCCCAGGCTTGAGGATTAAGGGCACCGGTCGTCGCTCCCTTGAACGTCATCCAACATACGAACTCTACCCCGTGAGATCGATAGTCCATTCCCCATCAGCATTCCGGTCAGGGCAGCTACGTGGACCTCTCTGCGCCGTACGCCTTTCTGTCAGCATGACCTGAGAC
>PMLV01000230.1 GCA_003160635.1 Acidimicrobiaceae bacterium
GCTGTGGCCTAATGGCGCGCGCTCTTAGTTCTGCCACTTGCTCTTGGTCGGGTTCCACGCAACCAGCTTGCGATCCAGTCCTCCAAGGCCATCAAAGAGCTATTGAGTGTCGGCCGCTATTGAATGTGTCGGCATTTCCGCTGAAGTCCCATAGGTGTCGATGCGAGAGCCGTCACCCATGGCTCCCCCGGGCTCGCTTGGTGTTGGTGTCGACCAGTAGCGCCAGCACCTGGCCAATCGTTGGTTCTCGGCCGATGGCTTCTCGCAAGGGTAGGTGGGCTTGGACCTGGTAGCGATTGCGACGCCCGTCCTTGTCCTTGACCACGTAGCCGGCTTCGGCCAGGTCGTTGACAATGCCAAAGGCACTGCGCTCGGTGATGCCCAGCGTGGTGGCGATGTCACGCAGACGCACCCCGGGGTCATGGGCGATGCAGATCAAGGCCCGGCCATGTTTGGTGAGAAAGCTCCAGTCTGTCATCACCGACGAGGTTAGCTCATATTTTCTAGAAGTAGTTTGCTAGTTTAAAATAACTAGAGTACGATTGCATATATCGAGCCGGACTGTCGCCGACAGCGAGTTGCTCGAGTGCAGTGAAAGGATTCAGCCATGTTGATGCGATTCGAGCCCTTCCGAGAGATGGACCGGTTGACCGAGGAGCTGCTCAGGGCACGCAGTGCTCGCCAGATCCCAGTGGATGCGTACCGTCGGGGCAACGAGTTCAAGATCCATCTTGACCTGCCTGGTGTAGACCCGGGTTCCATCGAGCTTACGGTCGAAAAGGACGTCCTCACCGTAGTTGCGACACGCAACTGGGTCCCAGCCGAGGACGATCAGGTCCAGATCACCGAGCGGGCCCAGGGCGAGTTCAGGCGCCAGCTAATGCTCGGGGAAAGTCTGGATCGTGAACATATCGCTGCCACGTACGAAGACGGCGTTCTCACGATCACCATCCCCGTGTCCGAGCAGGCCAAGCCCCGCAAGGTCGAGATCACCCACGCCGCAAGCGTGGCGCAGCCCATCGAGGCCGCCTCCTCCGCCGCTTGAGAGAATCAAAGCCTGTAGTAACAGAGCGGCTCCGAATGGAGCCGCTCTGTTACGTCTCAGGCCTGGGTCCGAAAACCCGCTTCGACCGATGAACAGGGATCTTGTACTTCCGTTCAACATCCCTTCCCACCCTTGGCGCTAAAGGACAAGGGATCCTCGTGCAGACGGCGGATGTCCGACCGAACAGTTCCTTTTCGCAACACCCAAATCGAGGAAGCACTTGAGAACCAGAGATAACGAATACAGCGAATCACAGGTGGAGTGCGTTCTTGACGAACAAGACGGCGCACACTGCATAGCCGCCCAGCGAACTTCCGTACTCAACAACGTCGGATTCACCGATCCCGCCGATGAAATGGCGTACTTGGTCGGAGCTATGACCGACTACTTGGACCTGCCCGCAATCAGCAACAATACTTATTAGCCGCCCGAACCGCTGCGGCAACGCCGCCATTTATCTATGGAGCGTCAGTACGAGCTGGAGAATCTCAGGCGGTCCATTGCCATGCTCCAAACGGGAGCGCCTGCGCTTGATCGGGGTCCCTTCCCCTTGTGGAACGCAACATTTTGGCATCCCGTGGTTATCGCCAAGAGCCGTGACTTTCCGTCCGATGTCGCACAGATGTCGCTCGAAAATCCTTGATCATCACGGGTAGCTGGCGAGCCGACGTCAATGTGCGTACTTGTCTTCGCTCTCATTCTCGCCGTTGTTCTGTCGGAACTGATCTGAATGACTGGTGCCTTGCCTACATCGGCGTGGTGGTGGCCCAGCGTGCGCTCCGGGTGTTCGACGTGACGGACCAGACGCAATCAAGTGCTCTTTTGTAGAGTGTTTCAGTGGGTGCAATCGGCATCACTGGCGGCTATTCCCCTGAGTCTCCCCTTGGGCAGCGGCTGAAGATCCTCTATGACCTTGCTGCCCAGTTCGGTGGACCGATTCTTGACCAGTTGGTCTTCATCGATATTGCCCTGACGGATTACTTGTCTGCCTACTTCGCAGTCGAAGAGGACCGCCGTCTAGCACTGGCGGACGACCGCCCCGGCCTTCAAGATGCCGACCGCTTCGGAAACGAAAGCTGCTGATTCCAGTCATTGCTGCCAAATGGCGGTAGATGACGCATACTTGGCAACGTGACCAATAAAGATCCAGACGAATCTTCTGAGCCGCCGGAGCATGTTGAACGAAGGCACGGTGATCGCCGAAGTGATAATGACCGTCGTATTGAAGCCCTACCCCCTCCCGAAAGTGAGCGCCGTAAGGGCGAGCGACGTAAAGGTGAGCGACGTAAAGGTGGGCGACGTAAAGCGAATGGCGTGTCTGACAAGTAGGTTCTCCAAGAGGAGCAAACGAGCCGGAAGGGTCGTTCGGTTCCAGGAATGGCACCACACGCCTCTAGAAGCAGTTCTGAGCCTTTCCAAAAACCGGGAGGTCCACGCTTTCCCCTCACATTGGGGAAGGCAAAAGAACGGCTCAGCCGATCCGAATCAGGAAGGAGCGGCAGCGACTTGGACGGTGATGACCTCAGGCTCGCCGAGGCGATGATGTGCCCACTTCTGGAGGTACAGCGTCCCCACCACCGAGGGCATGTCGGTCACCACCTCCTCGTAGCGGACAGCCATTGATTATCCGTCCACCGAAGGGAAATGGCGAGACGACCGTACTGACACGTCAGCTTCCTCTGGAGTTGACCGAAGGAGAGACACAGATGATTGGACTTCTTGCTGACGAGGTGGATGCGATGGAGGCGGCTGGGGTGCTGGGTAAGTCCCCGGGAATGCTAGGTCTACCAAACGAGAACATGGCTGGTTCGACCTGCATCGGGCCCATTTGCAGAGTCAACAAGAGACTCCGAGCCGCATGAGCACTGAGCTGCTGTATCCACACAAACTCTGGTCCCGAGCCGAGGTCCTCACCCGACTTGCCCGGTCCCAGCTCACGGATGTTTTTACTCAGCCGAAGCGTCGTAACTTTGGGCTACTCTGAACAAGAGTTGTGGAGCTTGACGAGGCAAAAGACCGGGCGAGAAACATGACCGAACCGCCTCAACTGGCGATCTTCTACGACCAGTACTCGGCCTCCATCTTCGAGATCATCGGAGCGGCGCACGACTGGTGCCGTATTGTCTGGGTTGTCGGCTGGTCACCTAACGTGCCTCCCATTCGGGCGCTCTCCAGGTTCGGTGACGTGGTCGACCTGACCGGCATGAACGACACCCAAGCTGTCGAACATCTCGTGGCCCTTCAGCCCGATGGTGTCGTCGTTTTTGACGATCCGCCCATGAGGTTGGCGGCGGCGGTCGCCGAACAGCTCGGTCTCCCGTTCCACAGTCCGCACACCGCCCGGTTGATGACCGACAAACTGGCGCAACGCACAGCACTTCAACAGGCCGGACTGCCTGTACCCGCCTTCGCTGCTGTGCGATTCGGGGAAATCGGAGCGGAGGTCCCATTCCCGGCAGTCCTCAAACCCCGGGCAGGAGCGGGCAGCCGAGACACCTTCAAGGTCGGCAATCGGGAGCAGGTTGCCGACGCCCTGGCCAAATGCGATCAGGACGAGGAGTTCATTCTGGAGGAGTGGTTGCCAGACCGGACCAATGAACTAGGTCTCGGTTCCGATCTGGTGTCGGTCGAATCCGTCGTGCGCAACGGCGTCATCGAGCACATCATGGTGACCGGCCGATTCCCGCTCGCTCCACCATTCCGTGAGACTGGCAGTTTTCTGCCCAGCGACCTGGGGCCGGCTGATCAAGACCCTGTGGCTGCCTTGGCCGGTGCGGCCTCCGAGGCCATGCAGGTCCTTAACGGGCTTTTGCACACCGAGATCAAAATGACCCCGGAGGGTCCTCGTATCGTTGAGATCAACGGGCGTGTAGGTGGAGGCATCAGTGGAATGATTGCCCGTCTCGGCGGACCGTCTCTGCATGTCTGGGCTGTGCGGCTGGCCTTGGGCCAAGATGTCGGCTCGGTGCCCGTCTTTCCGGAATCGTCAGTCGCTTTCTTCCGCTGGATAGTTGCACCGCTGTCGGCCACCAAGGTTGAAAGTGTGAGCGGTCTAGATGAGTTAAGCGCCCTTGCGGGAATTGACGAGGTCCGTTTGAACCTCCTACCCGGCGATGTGGTTGACTCCCGGGAGGGCAGTCCCAGGGGCCACGTAATCAGGATCGACGGGATGGTCGGGTCGCATGCCGAACTCGCTGTCCTCATCCACGAACAGATCGAGTCGGCGCTTCATTTGACGTGGAGCTTCAACGAATAGGCGACACGCCAATGTGGTCGAACGCTTCGACCCCGTGCGTACTGAACTCCCAGGTATGTGCCCATGTCCAAAGCCTGCTTGGGGTTGAGATCCCGTGGACCGGATTCAATCAAGATGTCGAATGCTGGTTGGGCGTGACCCTCGATCTCGCCGAGTGCCTTCTCAAAAAGGAGTGGAGGTTGTAGAGGTCTCTGTGACCCCTGATCTGATCGTCAATGGCCCATCAAGAGAGGTAGGACTTCGGTATGAGGTGGTGTTTTCGGTTGCCCGCCTGATCCATCTTACGAGCTTGTTCGAGGAACTCCTCCATACACGGAGGCGTCCGTGTTCTCTTTGTCACCTACTGGAGTTCCGCACCGTCTTTGGCGCAGCCAGGTGTCGATAGACCGTCTTCCTGCTCACACCAATAGTCTTGGCGATCTCCTCTACCGTCAACTCTTTGGCTCCGTACAACTGCCTGGCAACCTTGATCTTGTCCGCCGTCATGACGGGGGGCCTTCCCCCAACCCGACCACGGGCACGAGCTGCAGCCAATCCGGCCATGGTGCGCTCTCGGATCAGTGCACGTTCGAATTCGGCCAAGGCCCCGAATATCGAAAATATGAGCTTGCCCCCCGAGGTGGTGGTGTCCATGCCTTCGGTTAGGGATTTGAACCCGACCCCACTCTCTTCCAGATCCTCGACGATTTGGATCAGGTGCTTTAGGGACCGACCCAATCGGTCGAGCCGCCATACCACAATGGTGTCGCTCGGGCGAAGCTGATCCAAGAGCCGGTCGAGCTGAGGACGGCGGTCTAGGGAGCCGGAAGCCTTGTCGGTAAAAACCTTGATGCATCCGGCAGCCTTCAGGGCGTCGTGCTGAAGCGAGGCATCCTGTTCGCTTGTTGACACCCTGGCGTATCCGAGAAGGTCACCCATACCAGAAGTGTGTCATAAACCATGGTTAGGCGCAATATGACACGTAGATATTTCCCACGAGTTATGACACCGACGCCCAGGCACGACCACTTCCGGCAGTCCAGCCGTGTCTAAACCGAACGTTTTCGACGGATCAATCGTTGTTGCCCACGGTTCCGCCTCCAACGGGCCATCAGCGTCATTAGAGCTTGGGGTTCTGGCGAATGCGTTTGGTTGCCCGAGTGGACAACAAGATGACGAGTCCGCCGAAGAGAATGATCATTAGGGCCACGAACGCCATCGCTGCGATATTCGAACCGGTAAAGGCCAATGCAGTTGTGCCAGTTGATCCACCAGCTCCCGCTGCTGAGCCCGTTGTACCGGTCACACCAGAGCCCACTGCGGTAGCACCAGCAGTACCGGTTGAGGTTGTCGTACCACCACCTGTTGTACCACCACCTGTTGTCCCGCCCGTTCCAGGTGGTGCCGTGGGGGTAGTTGTAGGAGTTGTAGGAGTTGTAGGAGTTGTAGGAGTTGTAGGAGTTGTAGGAGTTGTAGGAGTTGTAGGAGTTGTAGGAGTTGTCGTCGTAGTGGTCGTAGTGGTCGTAGTCGGGGTCGTCGGAGCGGAAACGAAGTCATTGGTGAACGTCGTCGTGCACGTCACGGTGCTCCCGCCCCCATTAGATGAGCCGTTGCACTGGCTGATGGTGACGGGCTCCGCCGTGGTGGCCCCCGTCACGGTGCACTGCACTCGTGTACTCGCTCCTCCGCCGTTTCCCGAGCCGTTGCACTGGGTGACGACGGCATTGGTGGTGCTCGCCACGGGAGCGCACACCACGGTGGGTTGTGTACCGCCGCCCGTGCCCGATCCTATGCATTGATTCACCGTCACCCCCGACGTCGATGCTCCGGTGGGGATGGTGTTGACTACCGAGACACTGCAGGTCACATTGCTACCCCCGCCGTAGACGATCCCGTTGCACTGATCGACCGAGGTGACGAGCTGGTTCGCTGTGGTCACCGTTGTAGTGCAGCCAAAGGGCGGCAGCACGCCTGCGGCCGCCAAACATGCGGTGGCGGTCACCGTCGAAGTGGTGGCTCCCGCCGAGGTCACGGTGTTGTCGATGACGATGGTGCAGTTAACTTCGAAGCCGGCACCGGTCGGAAAGGCCGGTGGGTCGCATTGGGTCGCTGCGGGGGCGCTGGCGGCTGCCGACGCTGCCGGGACGCCCACAAACCCCACCAGAACGAACATGGCAAGAGCGGTTGTCGCCACGACCGCCATGATGAGACAACGGCGCACGATTGCGCCGCTTCCCGTAAGACCTAGCGCCGTCATGTGGATCGTGCCGTTGAAAAGGTGCGTTGTGTCGTGTCAAAACAACAACGAAAAGCAGGCGTGCACGCCAAATAGCAGGCATCAAGCATGAACAGCTCCTTCGAGAGCCCCGAAGTAAACAACCGCCTCTGGCGGACGTTCGAG
>PMLV01000293.1:0-2492 GCA_003160635.1 Acidimicrobiaceae bacterium
TACGACGGAGCGACAAACTCGGCGGCCTCATTCACGAGTACCGACTCGGGGCATGAGCTGCTCGGATGGGATTTTCGGCACGAAAACCCTTCAGGTCGGCGGCATCGTCCACGAATACGAGCGGGCTGCCTGAGCCCATGCATCCCTCGTCAGCCGTGACGCCCAAGCGACAGCGGCCCACATCTCCGCGCAACGGCCACCTCGGCTGACGCGCCGTTGTGTTGGTGGGCAACGGCCTACGCCTTGATCCGGCGGATCCCAGCATGCAGCCCGATGCCAGCGCGCTCGTGCGCCGCAGCGATCGGATATTCGGACCCTTCAGGTTCTCACCGAGGGAAGCTGCCTCTTTCTCGCTCGCGTACGGATGTACCAAGCCGGTGACGGGAACTGGCTCCAACTCTTCGTTATGACGCCGAAATTCGTGACGGTGTTCGAGTCCTTCTTGCCGTCGAGTCGTCCCATTTCAGCCGGGGGGTGAGTCGGACGGGAAGGTGGGCGATCGTGCACGTGATCGCGTCGACGACCCCGGACGCGGTGTACACCGGGTCGCCGAGGATCTCGATGTCGCCGACGCGCCGCACCAACTCCTCGAACATCACCTGGATCTCGCGTTTGGCCAGGTTGGCTCCCAGGCAATAGTGCACACCGCCTCCTCCGAAGGCCACGTGCGGATTCTTCTGGCGCGTGATATCGAACCGAAACGGGTCGCCGAACACCTCCGCGTCGCGGTTCGCCGACGGGAACCAGACAGTCACCCGCTCGCCTGCCGCGATAGGCACGCCACGGATTTCGACGTCTTCGGTCGCTGTACGCCGGAAGTAGTCGGCGGGCGACGACCACCGCAGGATCTCCTCCACCGCACTGGGCATCACCTCCGGCTCGCTCCGCATGCGCTCGAGCTGCTCAGGATGACCCAACAATGCGATGAGGCCGGCTGTGATGGCTTCCCGCACCGTCTCGCTCCCCGCGATCGCCAGCACAATGAAGAACATCTCGAGCTCGAGGTCGGTCAACTGTGTCCGGCCCCCGTCGTCGTCATCGACCTCGGCTTCGGTCAGGGTGGTCCACACATCCTCAGCCGGGCACCGGCGCTTCTCGAGCCCGAGGTCGTGCGCGTACTGGAAGACCTCGAGCTCGACGGCGGTGCGTTCTGAATCGGGGAGCGCGGTGCGCGGGTCTTGAGATCGCTTGAACAGGTTGACACGGTCGAACAGCCACGCCCGGTCCGCTACGGGAATGCCGACAATGTCGGCGATCATATGCATTGGGAGCTGATAGGCGACGTCGCGCACGAAGTCACACTCACCCTGCTCGAGCGCGCTGTCGATGATCGTGCCCGCCCACGTCCGGGCCTGCTCGTCTAGATTCGCGATGTTCCGCGGGGTGAACCCCGAGCTGATCAGACGGCGCAGACGGGTGTGCCCTGGTGGATCCATGGTAACAAGCTTCATTCCCTGCCGTTCCGGTGGGTTGTCTTGGACCGTTGGCCCTTCGTAGGACCGAAACCGCTTGTAATCGCGACTTACCGACTGCACATCGGCGTGCTTGGACAGCACCCAGAACTCCCCGCCCAACCGTGCCGTGCCAGGCGTCGTCGGATGACGCCAAACCGGAGCCTCCTCACGTAATAAGGTGAAGATCTCGTGTGGGAACCCATGGCGGAACAGTTCCGGGTCAGTCAGGTCCACCGCCTCCAAATCGACCCGGTCAGATATCGTGGTCACAAGAACGAAGCTACTATGACCTGACCCCGCCGTTGGATCCACCACCCGTTAGGCCTTCGCGTGTTCTCCGAGCGACGTAAGCGCGAGTCTTCGTGCAGTAACGCATTCGCACAATCACGGCGACGTGAAGGGCCTGGTTCGTGACACCGCCGCAGCTCTTCTCCTGGCCATCGGTGACAATCATGGAGTTTCCCGATGATGCTGGGACAGGAGCAACCCCACAGAGTGGTGAAATAGCTCGTAGTGTCCGAATACGCGCTCACTACCTCCACCAGGAACTCTGTGAAGAGCTTTGGTCGTCGCGGCTACCGTCGATCCGATGCGACGGCACCGGGCACGTGGCCAGCTGTGGGCCTCCGTCTATTTCGGCCTCCGCCAGCTACTCGCCTTGGTCCTCCTGCTCTTCCGAAGCGAACAATCCAATGCAGTCGAGCTCCTCGCACTGCGCCAGGAGGTGGAAGTACTTCGCCGCCAGGTGGGGCGTCCCGCCTACCAGCCCGCCGATCGTGCCCTGCTGGCCGGCCTGAGTCGACTGCTCCCCCTTGCGTCTTGGCCAACCTTCGGCGTTACTCCTGGCACGTTGCTGGCCTGGCACCGCCGGCTGGTGGCCAAACGCTGGTCGGCTCTGTTGCATTGATTGATCATGTGGCGCGAACTCACTCGCTCCAGCGAGGTTCGCGGTCAGATCACCCGCTCGAGTACGTCGAAGGCCGCAGCAAGGGTGAGCCCCGGACGTGCATCGCTCCCGAGTTCGTAGTGGCCTCGCCG
>PMLV01000293.1:2499-3318 GCA_003160635.1 Acidimicrobiaceae bacterium
ACGTCGATGACCTGCCCGTATTGGTCGACGGCCCGGTAGACGTATCGCCAGGTTCCGGACACCTTGACGTATGTCTCATCGACGAACCAGTGACCACCAACGCGGTGGCGGCACGGCCGAGCGGCATCCGCCAGGATTGGCGTGAACCGCTGGACCCATCGGAACAAGGTCACGTGATCGACCTCGATCCCGCGCTCAGCGAGGAGTTCCTCCAGATCCCGGTAGGACAACCCGTAGCGCAGGTACAAACGCACGGCGAGCAGGATGAACTCAGGCGGGAATCTGAATCCAGCGAACGCTGAGCCGGGCGACCGGACGGACGGGGTCACACGGAGATGTCTCACTCTTACAGCCTCGTTCAACCACCGCTCAGGCACGGACCGCAAGATTCGGAGCCAGGTTCGCACTCAATGCAACAGAGCCCATCGTGCGGACCCTGAGTTTCGGATACGGCCCCCACCACTGTCTCGGCGCCGCCGCGGCGCGCCTCCAAGCAGCGGTCACCTTCGAACGTCTTCTTGACCGGTTCCCCCGATTTTCGGTCGACGCTGCCGCCGGTCGGTTCGCACCCGGTCCGTACATCCGGCGGTACGAGTCGCTGCCCTTCGCCACCGTGGACTGACGGCCGGGGACAGCGCGTCGGACCGCTTGGTAGTCCTTGACGAGGCGATGACGTCGGGACATTCCGGAACGAGGCAGTACCGATCCGATGCATCTCCGACTCGGGAAGCCGGCGGAATGCGAGAATCAGCAGCATGGATCGGATCGAGGAAGCATTCCGGACGGTGCGCCGCGCCGATTTCGTCCCCCCTGAACTCC
>PMLV01000190.1 GCA_003160635.1 Acidimicrobiaceae bacterium
ACTTCGTGGCCGGGCTCGGCACCTCGGGAACGCTGTTGGGGGTGGGCCGTTTCCTGCGCGAGAAGCTGGGCGACGCCGTGCAGATCTGGGCGGTCGAGCCCCCCTCCGGCGAAATGGTCGACGGCCTGCGCAACCTGGACGACGGGTACATCCCTCCCATCTTCGAAGAATTGGGTGGCGCCGAGCTCTTGGATCGCAAGACCGTCGTCCGGCCCCGGGAGTCCATCGAGTGGACGCGGCGCCTGACGGATGTGGGGATATTCGCTGGCATTTCCACGGGCGCGGCCGTTGCGGGGGCGGTCAAGTGTGCCGTCTCGCTCGCCCCGGAGGTCGAGGCTTCGATCGTGGTGGTCTCGGCCGATGGTGGCTGGAAGTACCTCTCGACCGGTGCGTGGACCGACGACCTCGACGAGGTTTCCGAGCGGGCCAAGTCGATCATCTACTTCTAAGGGTTGTTCTTCGGTGGACGCTCGGCGCCAGATTCGTCAGTATGTGGCATGCCAGCGCCCCTGACCCTCGAATGGTTCGGCACGACCACGTTCCGCGTACGCGTCGACGGGCTGACCATCTGGCTCGATACGTTCCTCGACCGCATCCCCGCCGCCCCCCAGGTCGGACTCTCGGTGACAGAGGTCGACGAGGCGGACTACGTGTTCATCAGCCACTGCCATTTCGATCACATCCTCGGGGCCAACATCGTCGCCACGAACACCGGCGCCAACATCGTCGGGTCGTACGAAGCGATGCGCCTCATGAACGAGGCCAACGTGCCGATCGCCCAGCAATGGCCCGTCTCGGGGGGAGAGGTCGTCGACTGCGGGCACGGGGTGACCGTCACCGTGTATCCCGGCATGCATTCATGCCTGTTCGCCGCCAATGATCCCGACTCGGGTGGATGCTGCGTGGGTGACCTCGGCGTCTCCTTGCAGCAGAGGCGGGCGATCATGGATCCCCTGTTCGCGCACATGCGCGATCAGGGGTCATGGGCACCGGAACTCTATGAGTACATGGTGCACCCGATCGGCCCCGTCTCGGACCACGACGGCGGCCAGCTCATCTATTTCATCGACACGCCGCAGGGGTCCATCCTGTGGAGTGCCAGTTCGGGCTGCTGGACGCCGATCCTGCGCGAGTTGCGGCCCGATGTGGCGTTGCTGGCGCTGGCTGGGCGCCCCAACGTCAACGGCGAGCCGTTCCAGGGGAGCATGGCCGAGTTCATCGTGCGTGAGGTCGAGATGCTGCGGCCGAAGAAGGTCGTCTTCTGCCACCACGACGCCTTCCTGCCGCCCTACATGAACGGGATGAACGTGGATGCCGCCGCGGAGGCTCTGCGGACCCGCACGCCGTGGACCGAGCTGGTGACGATGACCTACGGCGATCCCGTGACGCTCTTCGCCTGACGGGTTGCGCGGGGCGGCGCCGTCAGCTCTGCGCCGCGCCGTGGAAGCCGATCCGGTCGGCGATCCATTCCGCCAGCTCCTTGATCACCTGGTCGTTGATCGGCGCGGCAGCCAAGCCGAGGAACACGTTGGCCGTGGCCTCGCCGTCTTCGTCGCGTGGAGGCGGCGACCACCGGAATCCGTTGCGGGTGCAGAACTCGACCGTTGCCACGAGCGCCACCTGCACGTTGCCATCTCTCAGAGGGTGGTTCTTCACGAGATGCGCACCGAGCACGGCGGCCTTGGTCGGAAACTCCGGATAGAACTCCTCGCCCACGAACCGGGCGCGTGGCGCGTGGAGCGCCGAGTCGGCGAGGTTGAGGTTCGAGTCTTGTGCGATCTCCTTTGCCGGTGTCTGGAGGACGGCCTCGGCGATCAGCAGGAAGTCGGCGAGCTCGAGGTAGTCGATGGTCACGTGCCCAATCGCTCCAGTGCTCTGTGGTTCTGCTGGATTGCGTCACGCAGCCGCAGGAAGAACTGCTGATCGGTTCTGCGGCGCCGGACCTGCGCCGTGAGAGTGGGGCGGACCCCGCTGCCGTCGCCCGGGCTCGGTGCTCCCGACCCGCTGGACGCCGCTGGCGACTCGTCCTCGTGCTGGCTCATGGGGGTGATTTTAGGAGGACGCCACACATCTCCCTCCAAAAGGGTGACCGGGTCTGTCGTTTGTCGGAGCGCCGCCAGATGGGCCAGGTGATCGTGCATCACCAGCGCCGAGATGGCGGCATCGAAGGCATCCTCGGATCCGACGATGGAGGCGGCGAACCGGTCAGGGACCTCCCAGGGAGAGGCTTCGAGGTGGCGAGCCCGTTGCTCGAGGTTGCTCTTGTTGACCGGTCCGGTGCAGAGCCGAGGGTAGATCTCGAGCACCGTCCAGGGGGACGCCGGGTCGAACGGCCAGATGCTGAACCCTGAGGCGCGGAGCCGGCGCAGGTGGGGCATGCCGCGTACGGAGCCCGTGCCCACTGTGCCGGCGCCGCCGATCTGGAACACGCTCTTGGGCGAGACCCCACGCTGTGAGAGAGATGCCTCGGCGAGGCGAAGGTGCGCGGGGAGAGCCGGTCGGGGCCGTCCCGGTCGGCCCCAGAAGGGCAGGGGACAATCGGACAGCCAGCTTTCGCCTTCACGAGAGGCGAGCCTCCACATGTCGGCAACCGTGGCGCAGGACTGTTCCCGCATGAACCACGAAGGAAACGAGAACGAGAAGTCCAGTCCGGCCACCAGGCCCTGTGGGGTCTGCGACCGCAGGGCCACCAGATCATCGATCACCTCGTGGCGGGTACGGCCGTTGCGAAGCGCAACCAGCTCGCCGTCGACGACATGGGCCAGCCAGATCCTCACGGACGCGTTCTTCGCCGCGCCAGACCAGTCGACGGCCACCACATCCATCGAATCTCAGCTGTCCATCGAACGTCAGCCGGCCGCGAGCTGGGAGAGCTTGGTGACCGTGTTCCAATTCCGGGTCGTGCTCATCACGCCGAGCCGGCGTTCGAGCATGGCGCCACTGAGTTTCGAACGTGCATAGCCGTCCGGCGTGTGGACGTAGACCTCCCGCCCGACGATGACCAACTCGTCGCGCCCGCTCGGGGGTGCGGCGAAGGTGGCCAGCTTCTCGCGGCTGGGCTCCTCCGCCAGGAANNGCCGGCGCACTCCCGAAGTCCTGCTCCAATTGGCGCTCGATCCGTGACACCACCGTGGAGCTGCTCTTGCTCGGCGACCGGAACAGGACATTGCCCGTTTGAATGTAGGTCGAGACGTCCGCGAGCCCGAGTGCGATGAAGCTCCGTTGCAGGTCGGCCATGGCCAGCCGCCCGTGGCCGGCGACATTGACGCTGCGGAGCAGGGCGATGTAGTGCGGCATGCCAGGAGTGATCATAGGAACAGGGACCTGGCTGATGTGCCCTGCCTAATGTGGAGGGATGCGGCCCATCCTCCATCTCTCCATCCCGGTGCGGGATCTGGACGAAGCCCGGCGGTTCTATGTGGACATCTTGGGATGCCGGGCCGCGCGCGCACGGGATGGTTACCAAGACGTCTGGTTCTATGGC
Source organism: Acidimicrobiaceae bacterium (assembly GCA_003160635.1). GTDB lineage: Bacteria > Actinomycetota > Acidimicrobiia > Acidimicrobiales > RAAP-2 > Bog-473. The sequence goes on from PMLV01000190.1 coordinate 3,485, forward strand.
ATGCAGATCACCTTGCACGACCGGCCGGAGGAGGCGGCGTGGCCGACCCCCGGCGGTTCGGTCCGCCATTTCGGCGTGACGCTCGGACGGGGCGACTTCGATGCCGTGACGGCGCAGCTGGGCGCCTGCGGCGTGCCATGGGTGGCCCCCATCTCCGTCGACGACGCCGGGAAGCCGACGGAGCAGACCAAGGCCAAGGTGGCGGATCCCAGCGGCAATGTAATCGAGCTCAAGACGTACGCCGAGGTGGGGGCGGCGCTCGAGGTCACGTCGGGAATGGTCTCGGGGGCGCTCGAGTACGGCCGCTGACCGGCGAGGCGAGGGGCGGGCGGTGCGAACGCTGACGGTGCTGGGGTGCGATGGGAGCTGGCCCGGGCCGGGAGGGGCGGGCAGCGGGTACCTCGTGGCAGCCGCAGGCACCTCGATCCTGCTCGATGCCGGCCCCGGCACATTTTCGGAGCTCCAACGCCACATCGACCCCGATGACATCGACGCGGTCGTCGTGAGCCACGCCCATCCCGATCACTGGACGGATCTGGAGTCGTTCGCCACCTGGGCCGGGTACGGACCGGGCCGCGAGCGGTTCCGCGGTGCGGGCGGGCGGCCGCTGGTGGTCTACGCCCCTCCGGGCCTCCGGGAGCTGTCGCACTATGGCGACGCCACCTGGGTCGAATGGCGGGACCTGGCCGAGTCCGGCGCGTGCACGGTCGGCGCGCTGGAGGTCCGGGTCACGTCGACGGACCACGGCATTGCCACCAGGGCCGTCTGCGTGTCGCACGACGGTGCCACCCTGGCCTATTCGGCGGACTCGGGGCCGGGCTGGTCGGTCAAGAGCTTCGGCGTGGACGTCGGGACGTTCCTCTGTGAGGCCACATACACCCAGGAGGCGGAAGGGTCGATGTTGCATCTGAGCGGTCGCGAGGCCGGGGCGATGGCAGGCGCGGCCGGGGTGGGTCGTCTCATCGTCACGCACCGATGGCCTACGGTGTCGGCCGACGAGGTGCGTCGGGAAGCCGAGCTGGCGTTCGGTCATCCGGTGGAGCAGGCCAGCATGGGCGCCGTCTTTTCGTGGTAGCCGCTGCGACCGCCGCGGGGATGAGTCGATGGTTACGAGAGGAGTGCGATGTCTGACAACGACGAACTGAAGGGGGCCGCGACGGATCCCCGCACCGTGCGTGGCGACGGGCGTGCTCTCGACGAGCTTCGTCCCGTCAGTTTCCAACGGGACTTCACGGTGATGGCGCCGGGGTCGGTGTTGGTCACCTTCGGGCAGACCAAGGTGCTGTGCACGGCGTCGGTCGAGGACCGGGTACCGCCGTGGATGCGCGGGAGCGGCAAGGGGTGGGTGACGGCGGAGTACTCCATGCTGCCTGGTTCGACACCGGAGCGGGCGTCCCGGGAAGCGGCCAAGGGCAAGCAGTCCGGGCGGACGCAGGAGATCCAACGCCTTGTCGCACGCTCCCTGCGCGCCGTGTGTGACCTCGTGGTGCTGGGCGAGGCGCAGATCACGGTCGACTGCGATGTGCTCCAAGCCGACGGCGGCACCCGCACCGCGTCGATCTGCGGGGCCTATGTGGCCCTGCACGATGCTTTCTCCCGCATGCAGCGGGCCGGCACGTTGCGTGAGAATCCGTTGACGGACTCGGTGGCGGCGATCTCGGTGGGGATCGTCGATGGTGTGCCCATGCTCGACCTCCCCTACGTCGAGGACTCCGTGGCTGAGGTTGACATGAACGTCGTCATGACGGGCGCCGGCCGCTTCGTCGAAGTGCAGGGTACGGCCGAAGGCGTGGCGTTCAGCCGGGGCGAGCTCGACAGCCTGCTGGGACTGGCCGAGGCGGGTATCAAGGAGCTGTCGTCGTTACAGGCGGCCGTCCTGGCTTCGCCACCACCACAGCGGTGAGTGGCGCCGCGCCACTGCGGCTCGTGCTGGCGTCGGCCAATCCCGACAAGGTGGCCGAGATCGCCGCCGTGCTGGCGGGTGCACTCGATGTGGAGCTGATTCCACGACCGGGGAACGTGCCGGACGTCGTCGAGGACGGAGCGACCCTGCTGGACAATGCCCGTCTCAAGGCGCGGGCGTTGGTAGCCGCCACGGGTCTCCCGGCTGTGGCGGACGACACCGGCTTGGAGGTCGATGCACTCGGGGGCGCCCCCGGCGTCTACTCGGCCCGGTACGCGGGCGAAGGGGTGACCTATGCCGACAACGTGCACAAGCTGCTGATCGAATTGGCGGCGCGACCCGCTGGTGGAGGCGAGCGCACCGCCCGGTTCCGCACCGTCGCCCTGGCCGCCTTTCCGGACGGCACCGACGTCTGGGCCGAAGGCGCCGCCGAAGGTGTGATTGCGCACCAGCCTGCCGGGGACGCCGGCTTCGGGTACGACCCTGTCTTCGCACCTCGCGAGAGCGACGGTCGGACATTCGCCGAAATGACCCCGGACGAAAAGCACGCCATCTCGCACCGTGGGCGAGCATTCCGATCGCTGGGCGCGGCACTGGCCGAGCGTCAGCGGTGAGACCCAGCTCCCCGGTCTGAGCCCGGTCCAGGACTCGAGAACTGAGGCCGATCAGGTCACGGCCGGCGCAGGAGGCGCAACGCCGTACCTCCCATGAATGCCTCCATGGCGTCGGGGGTGAGGGGGAGATCCCGAGCAGCCGCGGTGGCCCGTTCCATGGGGAGGAACGGATGATCTGAGGCGAAGAGGAGCCGTCCCTTCCCGCGCGAGGAGTTCATGAAGGCGACGAGGGCGGGGTCCATGTACCGGGCCAGGTAGGCCGAGTTGGAGAGGTACAGGTCGGGCCATTTCAGCATGTACTGCATCAAGAGGGCCTCGTAGGGGTGCCCCATGTGGGCGCCGATGATCGTCATCCCCTTGAAGTCGATGAGGACGTCCTCGAGCCGTTCGGGGTGCTGGCAGGCCGAGCGGACTCGTGGCCCGGGTATCCCGACGTTGATGGCGACGGGTAGCCTGAGCTCCGCCGCCGCCGTGTAGATCGGGTAGTAGAGCTTGTCGTTGAGCGGGTACTGCTCCACGAGCGGCGTGACCCGGACGAGCGCCACGGAGGGATGCTCGGCCAGGGACCGCAGCCGCGTGGACTGCTGCACCGGGTGGGTGACATGGTCCGCCACGAGGGCGATGCACAGGCGGTCCGCGTAGGGCGCAATGTCTTCGAGCAGCATCTCGGTTTCAGGGGTGGACATACCTGTCGCGATCACGCCCAGATCGACCCCACACGCGTCCATGGTGGCCAGCAGCTTGCCGATCGTGGTCGAGGCTGAGAGGTCCCCCCCGAGAAGGTCGACGATGCCCTCGTTGCCGTCCTGACCGGTGAATGCCTTGGCTGATTTCTCGGTCAGCGCGTTCACCCAGAGGTCGACGACCGTCACGCGTCGTCTGGCTTGGCGTCGGCCCGCGCCTCTCGCATCATCTTCACCCCGTTGGTGAGCGAGTCCCGGATCAGCTTGTCGTTGTCCTTGGAAATGAAATCGTGCACACGCTTTTCGAGGAAGAAGCGCAGAATGGGGTTGAAGGCGTGGTACGTCTCGGAGAAATGGACGCGCGTCTTCCCGTTGCCGAGGTCCTCCAGCCGATTGCGGCCTTGCGCCTTCGACCACAGCGGCTTGCCGACGGCGTCGTACTTCCACGAGACCTTTGGCGTGACTTCGGTCAGCCACTCCCACGATTCGCCCCGCCCGCCCGAGAGCAGGTAGCGGGGGACTCGAAAGGTGCAGTGGCGGACCAGTCCTTCACCTATCTCGTCGCCGGGGTGGAGGATCTCGATGGTCACGTCCCCGTTCTGCGAGAGGGCACGGCGGAGCCAGAAGAGCTCCCACAGCTCGTCCTGTGTGGCCTCGATGTCGACAAAGAAGTGGTGCTCTTGCATCGGCTCACCATATCGCTGTCCCTGACGGTCGCGTCAGGTGCACGGGGACCGTTATCGTCTCGCGAGTCATGAAGGTTGCCTTCGTCGTGCCCCGCTACGGACTGCAGATCCGTGGAGGAGCAGAGACAGGTGCCCGGATGCTGGCCGAGCATCTCGTGGCTGACCGTGGCGATCAGGTGGAGGTGTTCACCTCGGCGGCACTCGATGCGCTGACCTGGCGGGACGAGTTGCACGCCGGGAGCGAGCGCATCAACGGGGTGACCGTTCATCGGATCCTGTCGGAGGTGGGGCGAGGCGAGGGCTTTCACCCGCTCTCGGGCATGTTGCTCGCCGACCCGGAACACGCGAGCGCCGAGGACTGCGAGCGTTGGGTCGACCTGCAAGGTCCCAAATCGCCGGATCTCTTGCGCGCGGTGGAGGCCAGCGACGCGGATGTCATCGCCTTCTATCCCTACCTCTACTACCCGACCATCCGCGGCCTGCCCCTGGTGCGAGACCGGGCCATCCTCCATCCGGCGGCTCACGAAGAGCCGGCCTTGCACCTTCCCGTCTTCGACGCCCTGTTCTCCGGGTGCCGTGGCTTCGCGTTCCACACCCGGAGCGAACGCCGTCTGGTGGTGGAGCGGTTCAGCGTCGCTACGACGCCACAGGTGGTCGTCGGGCTGGGAGTCGAAGAAGGCGAGGGGTCGGCCGAGGCGGCCCGGGCGGCATTCGGTCTGGGTGACGCGCCCTACCTTTTGTGCATCGGCAGGGTGGACGACAAGAAGGGGACGGGCATCCTCTGGCGCTACTTCCGCTCGTACAAGGAGCGTCACCCGGGCGATCTCCGCCTCGTGCTGGTGGGGCAGATCGTCGACCCACCCGACATGGGTCGGGACATCATTGTCACGGGGATGATCGACGATGCGTCCAAATGGGGTCTGCTCCGTGGCGCGCACGCACTGGTGGCTCCCTCCCCGTTCGAATCCTTCTCCTTGACCGTGGTCGAGGGCATGACGGCGGGCGCACCCGCCATCGTCAACGCCGTGTGTGGTGCCACCCGGGAACACTGCGAGCAGTCCGGCGCCGGCATGTGGTTCGAGGGGTATGCCGAGTTCGAGGCGGTTCTCGATCGGCTCCTCGGAGACCGCGTCGTGCACGAGACCATGCGCCAGAACGGCGTTCGCTATGTGGAGTCCACCTATCGCTGGCCGGTCGTCATGGCTCGCTACGGTGCCTTCCTCGAGGCATTCGTCGAGCGGCGGGCTACGTCGTTGTCGTGAAGGGCACTCCGTAACGGTTCAGGTGAGCCTTCTCCGAGATGGGAAGGCGCCGGGGCGGAGCGAGCGGCTTGGGGAGATGCCCGATGGGGACGACGGCGACGGGTCTGATCTCGGGCGGGAGGTCCAACGCCTCGGAGAGGTCGTTCCCGCTGAGGACCGGCAAGGTGGTCAGGGTCGAGCCCAGGCCGAGGGCGTGGGCCGCCAGCAGCAGGTTCTGGACGGCGGGGAAGAGGGAGGAGTCCAGGGTCTCGGCGAAGGTGAGCCTGGTATCGCCGGCCACGACGATGAGCACCGGGGCCTTGGCCACGCCACCCATGGCGCCCTGATCGACATCGCGCAAGAACGCCGGTGACAGCCGCCCGATCTCGAGGTCCCTGGCGCCCCCTTCCCACACCCGTGCCGTGATGGCGCCGATGGTCGAGCGGATGTCGGGGTCGCGTACCACGATGAAGACGAACGGCTGGCTGTTCTCCGCGGTTGGCGCGTGGGTGGCGGCCGTCAGGATCCGGGCCACCGTGGCGTCGTCGACATCCTCAGGGGTGAAGGATCGGGCGGCACGCTGGCTGAGGACTACGTCGAAGAAGTCGGTCACAGGCGGTGATGGTACCGGTCGGCGGGGTGGGCTGCCCGGGGTGAGCTGCGGATTGGGTCGGGCCGTAACCAGCCGCTACCTTTGGCACGGCATCGGGCGCCCCTTTGGCACCGATGTGGGTTCGGGTGGGACACGGGCGGAGCGGATAAGGAGAACGTGTGGCCGGGGACGACGCATCGCTGGAAGAAATCCTCAAGGGTTTGATCGGGAAGCCGACGGGCAGGTCGAAGGTGGTCATCGAGCGCGGACCGGTCAGCCACTTTGCCGCCGCCGTGGGCAGCACGAGCCCGATCTACCACGACCTCGACGCCGCGAAGGCGGCGGGGTTCACCTCCATCCCCGCCCCGCCGACCTGGCCCTTCGCCATGGAGTTCTCGGGAAAGTTCGACGAGCTGCAGCCGGCCGACGCCCAGACGGGCAACCCGGTCATGGCCGCCATGGGCCGCGTCATGGCCAACGGTGGCCTGCTCCTCCACGGGGAGCAGGAGTTCATCTACCACCGGCCGATCGAGGTGGGGGACGTCCTGGTCAGCGAAGGCAAGGTCACCGACGCGTACCAGAAGGAGTCCAAGGGCAAGACCATGACCTTTTTCGTCACGGAGACGACATGGAGCGACGACAAGACCGGCGAACCGGTCGTGACAGCCATCTTCAACCTGATCCACCGCAAATGATCGCGGCAGTGTGGCCGAGGCGTGAGGGGAGACACGAGACAGTGACTGGAGGCCGGGACAATGGGTGAGCGCAAGCTGCACTTCGATGAGGTCGCGGTGGGTGACGAGGCCCCCGTGCTCTCGCACAAGCTGACGAGGACAGACCTGGTGAAGTACGCCGGAGCTTCCGGTGACTTCAACCCCATGCACCACGACGAGGTGTTGGCCAAGGCGGCCGGGCAGCCGAGCGTGTTCGGGCATGGCATGTTCTCCATGGGATTGCTCGGCTCTGCGCTGACGGACTACGTGGGGGTGGGCAACGTGACCCGCTACCAGGTGCGCTTCGCCCGACAGACCTGGCCCGACGAGGTCCTCTCGTCCCGGATCGTGGTAACGGGAAAGCGGGAGGAAGCCGGCAAGAAGCTGGTCGATTTCGCGGTGACGCTCTCCAACGGCGAAGGGGAGACCAAAGTGGTCGGAGAGGCGACGGCGGAGCTCCCCGAGAAGAGCTGATCCCCGCCGGCCGATCAATTCAGCCGATCAGTGCATTTGGCCCAGAAGGCCAGATCTGATCAGATCGTCGTATGACCGTGATCAAGATCAATGCCATAACCGTGCCGGAGGACGCCGGAGACGAACTGGCGAAGAGGTTTGCCGCCCGGGCCGGAGCAGTCGACAACCAGGAAGGGTTCGAGGGATTCGAGCTGTTGCGCCCCACGGACGACCGGCGCCAATGGTTGGTCGTCACGAGGTGGAGGGACGAGGCCTCATTCCAGAGCTGGGTCGCTTCGCCGGCATTTGCCCATGGGCACGCCGGCGCTGACCGGCCTTCGCCCCACGGCGGTCCGGTGACGGTGTCGTCGGAGCTGTGGTCCTACGATGTGGCCGTCGGCTCGACTCCGAGCGCCGCCGGCTGAGGTGCGACGTTCGTCCCTCGGGGCGCATAGTCGAACGTGCTGAAGGGCCAGTCCGCCCGCAGCCATCCGAGCACCGTCTCATAGACGGAGGTGTCCAACATGGCACGAGAGGCGCGAACCCACGAGCGCACTTCAGCCTCGACGCCTTCTTTCGCTGACGGATAGATGTAGACGCATCCGATGACCTCGTTCCCCACCTCGCTGACGACGGAGTAGGTAAATCCTCGACCGTGGGCGAAGTCGCTCTCGTGCTCGGCGAGATCCCTCGCGTTGCGCTCCAACGTCATCGGCTCATCGGGCCAGGGATGCCCGGCGAAGCCAGGTGTGGCATGGATGTGATCGACGCTCGAGCTCCACGCGTCCAGATCGCCTTCGTTGTGATCGAGGCGTAGCGGGACGAGGGTGAACCCGGCGCCCTCCGGAGGTCGTGGAGGGATGAAGTGAGCCGGGACGAATTGCGGTTGCGTCATGTCCTCCATTGTGGCCCAGGCGGCGATGGGCCTCGCCGCGTTGCGGGTGTGTACGCGATGCGCCGGGGTACGGCAGGCGCGCATGTCTCGTGACAATCCCCGTGTCCGAAGACGGGTCGGATGAACATTGTGTTTCCCGAGAATCCACGACCAGCACCTTTGCGAACGTGCAGTTCAAAGGGGGTTCCTTTCGGCGCCACGGAGGGAGATACTGGCAGGAGATCGGCAATGGAAGACTCCGCCGTTGCCCTGAGTGGAAAGGAGCTGCCGATGACGTCGACATGCTCGACCGAGGAAGGCGATCCACCGGACTGAAACCGCGTCACCGATGTTGACGTCGGTGACGCCGCAGCGCAACTTGCACGGTGAAGAGCCCGGCGGATGTGGTCGCGCTTGAGCCGGTGCGTGTTCCGGTCGGCCGACAAGGCGACCCTCGCACACGACGCCATGGGCTGGTGCCGTGTTGAGTTGTGCGAAGGCACATTGAACAGACAGGTGCGGGACCGATCCTAGGGTCGGTCCCGTGCGCGTGCGGCGTCGTGCGCGCGCCCTCGGGCATCCGACATCGGTGTGAGTCCTGGTCAGATCCGTGTCACCAGGAGATTGCCGCCCGGGGTATTGGTTTCGTGACAGTGTGGTGACGATGACGGATGCCGCACCATCGGAGCCGGGGGATGTGCGGCGCTTGGGAATGTTCCCCCTCTCCGCAGTCGTCTACCCGCACGCGCAAATTCCTCTGCACGTCTTCGAGCCGCGGTATCGGGCGCTGACGCGGGACTGTCTGGCGGGAGACTCTCGCTTCGGCATCGTTCTCATCGAGAGGGGTGCCGAGGTCGGTGGAGGCGATGAGCGAATGGCGGTTGGCACACGTGCCGTCATCACAAAGGCCGCGGCGTTGTCCGATGGCCGGTGGTTGTTGATCGTGCAGGGTGAGCTTCGCATTCGAGTGGGGGAGTGGCTGGCTGACGATCCCTACCCTCTCGCCATGGTGGAGGAATGGCCGTCCCAGGTCGATGTCATCTCTCCGTCCGTGCTGCGTCGTGCGGAGCAGAGCGTCCGGCGAACCCGAGGTCTTCTCTCGGAGTCCGGTGCCACGTCGGCGTTGGCGGCGGAGACGCAGTTCGATGCGGACCCCGAAGTGGCGTCATGGCAGATATGCAGCGAGGCTCCACTGAACATGATAGATGCGCAACGAGTGCTCTGCGCGACGAGCACATTGGAGCGCTTGGAACTGCTCATCGCGTTGACCGAAGCGATGGAACAGGATCTGCACCGCATGCTCGCGTCGGGATGACCGGTCGGGGTGGGTGGTGACGTCGGGAGGAGCGAGTCGAGGCGGGCGCAACATCCTCTTCATCACGACGGATCAGCAGCGGTACGACAGTCTCGGTTTGGATGTGCAGGCGACCGGCTCTGGACCCGGTGGCGTCGCGATCGCCACCGGCGAGCTCTACGACGTCCGCGGCGACCCGCATCAATGGGACAACAAATGGGACGACGCGGCGAGCCGATCGACCCGCGACGATCTGGTGGCCGACCTGTACGACAGCCTTCCCACCGAGGTCCGCACCCTCAAGGTTGTTGCTCCGGCATGACGAACTCAGTCGTGCAGACCGGCCAGGGCGCTCGCGAGGAACAGGGCGGGTGCCTCGACCATGGGGTAGTGACCCACTCCATCGAGCCGGACGACGGTGGCATCGGGTCGGGCGGTGAGAAGCGTGTCGACCATGGACGGGACGGCGATCGGGTCGTCCATTCCCCACACGATGTGCAGTGGTGAGGGGTCGGATTCGATAGCGCCGGTGAACCGCGATTCGTTCTGCCTGCGTTCATCGATGTACCGGATGAGGCGGGTGAGCAGCAGGTGGCCGCCGTCGCGCATGATCTGTTCCACGGTGGCCGGCAGGTGATCATCGGCTGCGCCGTCCGCTGGCAGTGACGCGAGCGGGCTGTACGTCTCGCGCAGGCTGCGAGAGATGGTCGCCGCGGTGACCGGAGCGTCGGTGGGCAACTTCTCGTCGGGGAGGCTGAGGAGCAGCTGCTGGCCATTTGTGAGGTGCGCCTGTTCGATGTAGATGCTGCCGTTGGTGATGACGCGCCGTGTGACCGCGACCGTCCACGTTCCCTCGGCCCGGCGGGCCAGCAACTCCCCGCCGACCGTGTCGCCGACGTCATGGGTGAGCAGAGCCAGCCGGCTGAGTCCGAGCTCGGCCACGAGGGCCATGGCCACGTCGGCTTGCAGAGCCAGGGTGTAGTGCATGTCCGGCTTGTCCGACAGCCCGTACCCGAGGCCGTCGAACAGGATCACCCGGCGCCCCGAGCGCAATGGGTCGAGGATCCCGGCGTAGTCGAAGGATGAGGTTGGAAAGCCGTGCAGGATCAACAGCGGTTCGTGGAGCTCGGGCCCGAGGGACGGCGCGTCGATGGTGAAGATGCAGTGACCGCAGAGCTTCCGGTACTGCCCCCTCGCCTCCCAGCCGGCCGTAGTGGGGTCGCTGTTCGGAGCGCTCACGTGCCAGACAGTTTGCTCACGAGCGGTCCGAGTGTCTCCCAACTGTCTGCTTCGATCGACCAGTAGCTGATGCCGTATTCCGCGCGCCGCCATTGCAGCTCGTCGATCATTTCGTCGAGCGTGCCGATCAGGATGCCGGGTACGTGGCGGGCCTCGTCGACCTCGATCCCGAAGTGAGGTGCCATGGCCTCGGTGATGCTGTTGGCATCGTCGGTGATCATGACGAACCCGATCAGGGCGTTGAGCTCGAGGCCGTCGAATCGGGGCCCGGCCGCCTCCTTGACCCATGCCACCTTCTCGCGGGTCCGTTCGGGCGACATGTTGGGCGCGGTCTCTGGCCCACCGGTGCCATCACGCAGGTTGGCGTTGATGCTGACGATGTCCGCGTGGTGCGCGGCGAACGTCAGCACGCGCTTGCCGCCCCCTCCGATGATGAGCGGTGGTCCCGGCTGCTGCACCGGACGGGGATGGAGGGTGTGCTCGTGCACCGTGTAATAGGCGCCGTCGAACGAGAAGGGGCCGTCGGTGCGGAGGAGGCCTTGGATCACCTGCACCGCCTCCTCGAAGCGTTCGGCCCGCACGCGCGGCGTGTCGTAGGTGAGACCGGCTTCCTCGTAGTCGGTCTTCATCCATCCGGCGCCGAGGCTGAGCTCGAAGCGCCCCTCACTCAACAGGTCGAGCGTGGCCGCTTCCTTGGCGAGCACGAAAGGGTTCCGGTAGTCGTTGCCGAAGACGAGCGAGCCCAGGCGCAACGTGGTGGTCGCAGCGGCCACGGCCGCCAGCGCCGGCACCGGGGCCAGTTGGTCGCCGAAGTGGTCCGGCATGAGCAAGGCCGAGTACCCGAGATCCTCGGCTCGACGAGCCTGCTCGGCCCACGAGCGCGCCGTCCCAGCGGGGGCCTTGCTCAGTTGGGCGGCGAAACGGAAGGTGTGCTGTTCTGGCATGGCGTCATCGTGCCTCATTTCGACGTTCGACGCCGAACTGCGTGCGCTCAGTCGCAGCAGGAGTCGCGCCACCCGCAGCTGGCGCAGCGGTAGTGGGCGTGCTCGGGTCGCATCTCGCCCGCGCACTGCGGACATTCGGCGAAGGTCCCGAGCGGCGAGCGTTGGCACACCGGTTCCGGGACCGCGGTACCGGGTGCGGACGTCGGAATGGATGCGGACGTCGGAATGGATGCGGACGTCGGAATGGATGAGGACGTCGGAATGGATGAGGACGTCGGAATGGATATGGACATCCCGACGAAGGTAGTCCTCCGGCCCCCCCGCAAGGGGCATGGTGAAATCAGAAGAAGCTGAACGGGGGCACTCCCGAGTCGATGCCTCTGAACAGCTCGCCTTTGGCCTCGATCAGCTCCTGGGGCGTCCACGGGGCGTCACGGGTGACCTGACCCAGGGGCTGGAACGTGCTCATGGCGTAGATGTTGCCGCCGAAGACCACGAAGATCTGTCCCGAGATGTCGGCCGACGCGGGCGCAGCGAGGAAGCAGACCACGTTGGCCACGTTCTTGGGTTCCCAGGCGTCGAAACGGCCGTCGGAGGGCGGGACGGCGTCGCCGAAGATCCCTTCGGTCATCCGCGTGCGGGCCCGGGGGGCGATGGCGTTGACGGTCACGCCGTAGCGTCCGAGCTCGCGGGCCAACGTCCACGTCAAGGAGACGATGCCACCCTTGGCCGCGCTGTAGTTCGCCTGACCCGCGCTGCCGTAGAGGCCTGCTTCGGACGAGGTGTTGATGATCCGACCGGACACCGCCTCTCCTGCTTTGGCCCGATTGCGCCAGTAGGCCGCGGCGTGGTGGGCCGGCGCGAAATGGCCCTTCAGGTGCACGCGGATGACGTCGTCCCAATCCGATTCCGTCATGCTGAAGGACATCTTGTCGCGCAGGATCCCGGCGTTGTTGACCAAGATGTCGAGTTGCCCGAACGTGTCGATCGCCTGGGTGACGACGTTCCTGCCCCCCTCCCAGGTGCCGATGTCGTCGCCGTTGACAACGGCCTCGCCACCCCCGTCCACGATGAGCGCAACCACGTCGTCGGCCGGGTGCTCGTCGGGTGCCGTGCCCGTCAGAGCGCCCCCGACATCGTTGACGACCACCTTGGCGCCCTCGCGGGCCAGCAGGAGCGCTTCCTCGCGCCCGATCCCCCGTCCCGCTCCGGTGACGATGGCGACCTTGCCCTCGAGCAGTCCCATGTGTTGTCTCCTCTGCAGTCAACGTGGCGCCTCCCTGGTGTTCCCGAGAAACGGCGCCGGCGCGGGCGGATGGCGCGGCGCGAGCAGCATGGCTGACGTGGCGCTCAGGGGCAATACCGCGGCAAGGCCTCGCGGGTGACCTCGCCGATGAGCGCGCACGTCTCCTGCCGGGCGCGGGTGCCACCGTAGCGGGACGCCAGACTGATGATCTCGAGTCCCTTCGGAGGGGAGCGCAGGAGCCCCTTGTCGGCCGCCCCCACGATGCACAGGACCGGGCAGCGTCCGGCGGCCAGCGCCAGCACGCCGCCGGGAACCTTGCCCTCGAAGGAAGGGGGATCGAGGTGACCCTCGCCCGTGACGGCCAGGTCCGCGAGAGCGATGCGCCGGGCCAGACCCGTCATGCCGGCAACCAGGTCGAAGCCGGGCACGATGTGGGCGCCCAGGGCGACGAGACCGCCGGCCAGGCCGCCGGCCGCTCCAGCGCCGGGAATGGTGACGACGTCGACGGCGAAGTCCCGCCCGTAGCGCTCGGCCAGGGAGCGGAGGCGGTCGGTCAAAAGAACGATCTGCTCGGGGGAAGCGCCCTTTTGCGGCCCGAAGATGGCGGCGGCGCCGAGGAAGGGGGTCGTGACGTCGCAGGCGACTTCGAGGTCGATGCCCGCCAGGGCGCGGGCGGAACCCACGACCTGCACGGCGCCCCAGCCGCCATCGGTGGTGGCCGAACCCCCGCAGCCGATGACGATACGCGTGGCACCGGCGGCGCGGGCACCGAGGAGGAGGTGGCCCACGCCCGACGTGTCCGCGTCGACAGGGTCGTCTCCTTCGGGATGGGGAAGCAGCGCCCTCCCCGAGGCCCGGGACATCTCGATCACCGCGGTCGGCCCCCGGCCGTCGCTGTCGGGGAGGAGGCGCCACTCGGCGTCGACGGCGACGCCCAGGGGACCGGGCACCGACATGAACTGGGGCGTCCCACCCAGGGCTTCGAGCAGGCCCTCGCCTCCGTCGGACATCGGGGCCTCGTCGGCCGTCCATCCGGCGAGCCGGGCTGCCCCGGCGACGGCCGACGCCACCTCGGCCGCCGACGCCGTGCCCCGGAATTTGTCAGGTGCGGCGACCAGGTGCGGCATGAGGGTCGAAGCTACTGGGTCGCTGAGGGTACGTTGAAGGCCATGCCAACGGTAAAGGGCGCGCTGCGCCGCGTGCGCGGTGCGGCACCGCCTGTCCCGGGTGGTCAGGGATGGCGAGGTCTGGCCACCATGTCGGCCCAGCAGGTGCTCGATGTGATCTACGAGCTGATCCTGCGCCGGGAGCCCGATCCGACCGGCACGGCCAGCTACCTCTCGGCCCTGCAGAACGGGTCGTTGAGCCCCCAGGAGGTGGCCGCCTGGGCGGTCGCCTCAGGTGAGTGGTGGTCGGTAACGCCGTTTCCCGGCCTGGGTCAGTCGCTCCATCTCAGCCGCATGATGTTCGTCCGGTCGCTCCCCGCCGCAAAGCAGATCCTCGACCTCGGCGGGACCGCACTGGGCAATGCCACCGGCGCCCTCGTGCTCATGGGCTATCCCTACATCTTCGAGGATCTGGTGGTGATCGACCTCCCCTCCGAAGAGCGCAATGAGCTCTACCAGGAGGAGACGGCGCACGCCGCGACCCAGACCAAGCTCGGGCCGGTGCGCTACCGCTACCACTCGATGGTGGATCTCTCCGACTACGCCGACGGATCGGTCGACCTCGTCTACAGCGGCCAGAGCATCGAGCACGTGCCCCTCGAGGTGGCGGACGTGGTGTTGTCCGAGGTGCGCCGGGTGCTGAGGCCGGGGGGGTATCTCGCCCTCGACACCCCGAATGCTCGTGTCACCCGGCTCCAGCAGGCCGCCTTCATCGACCCCGATCACGAGCACGAGTACACCCATGCCGAGCTGCACGAGAAGTTGGTGCGGGCCGGGTTCGAGGTCGTCGAGTCCAAGGGGCTCAACTACGCCGGCCC
>PMLV01000284.1 GCA_003160635.1 Acidimicrobiaceae bacterium
GTCATCGTTTCCGAACAGGGTCTTACACTCCAACGCCGGATGCGACGACATATTGCGACTACAGGCTCAGGAGCCCGCCTTCTTCTCACGCAAGGTGATGGCCCGCCGCGGACAGTCCCGCACCGCTCGCTTGGCCTGGGCGACCAGCTCGGGCGGCAAGGGTCTCCCGTCGACCATGGGGTAGCCCCATTCGTCCAAGACGATGGCCTCAGGCAGGAGCTCGGCGCAGTACCCGTAGGCGTCGCATGCCACCGGGTCGATCGTGATGCGCAGTGTGGTCATGTCAGATCGTGATCGGCCGAGGAAAGCGTAAGGCGCTGGGCTTGTGACGGTAGGGGCACGGCCTGCCTTGTGCGTGGGCAGCCACATCTGCGGCAAATACCTTCAACGCGCTACGAACCAGGTTCACGGCACCATCGGGGTGCCGACATGCCCCGCGGCCGCTGATTTCGCCCAATCGGCGATCCAGCCGTGGCATGAGGCCGGTTCCGACCTGGCCCCGGGCGAGCTGGGCCAGGTCGTCGGCAACCGCGGGAAGCCCGAAGACGCATGGCCCGCACTGTCCGGCACTCTGGTCGGCCAGGAATCGGGCAATGCGCGCCGACTCGGCAACTCCGCACGCTTCGGCTCCGAGCACAACGATGATCCCGACGCCGGCTGAGGCGCCGATCATCCGGAGCGACATGGACGCATACGGCGTGCCGAAGTCCTCGGGACCGACCCAGGTCCCCCCGTACCCACCGACGAGAAGGGCCTGAGCTGGCTCGACCGGTCTGCTCAGCATGGCAATGTCACGAAGCGCCACGCCCCGGTCGACCTCGACGACCCCGGGCAGCTCCACCGCCCCTCCAATCGTGACGAGACATGTCCCCGGCTCCTCCGCCATTCCACGGGCCCGAAAGGGTCCCGGTCCGTTCCGGGCGATGAGGGCGATGTGCGCCAGCGTCTCAGCGTTGTGCACGAGCGCTGGGCGCTTTTGGATGCGCAGTGCGCTGCCCTTGTCGGCTCGGAACACGGGTAGGGACAACCCGTTCTCCACGAAGTTGACCAACGCTGATTCCTCTCCCGCCACGAAGCGATCCGGCGGGCGCACGACGGTCTCGCTCACCCTCGCGTAGCGAGCGGAACTCCGTTCGTCGATGGCGTGTCCAACCGCCGCCGCCACGCCGTCGCTGCCGATGGGGATGCAGACGACGATCCGCTTGGCCCGGCACAGAGCGGCCAGATATTGCGCTCCGTCGAGCACCAGGTGGGGGGCCCTGGTCAAGAGCAACTTGTCCTTGTCGCTGGCAGGTTCACTCTCCATACCGTTCACCAGAACCGTTCCGCCGTGACCGCCGGCGCGGGCAACCGCCAGCTTGATGGACGCGGGAAAACCGCCTCCACCACGGCCAGCCAACCCGGACTCCTCGAGGCTGGCCGCCAGGGCACGCTGCCACGAGGTGCCATGGCCGAGTGACACGGCGAGCGCCCCATGCGTCTCGATGTGCCCGGCCAGATCGATTGGATGACCGAGGAGATGGTGAAGAGACGCAACCTCGGGCGATGCCTGACTCATGCTACGCGTCATATCGACGAGCTCCTGATCGCGGCGTGAGCGCCAACCTGGTCTGAGGAATCTCCGGCACCTTGACCCCCGCCAGCGCTTCTTTCTGCACCCCGGCCGCTCGCACGCGCCACAACAGGGCGGCGCCGACCGAGAGGATGCACACGATCCCGAGGGCGATCACCCAATGTTCTCCCGCATCGGTCCCCATGCCGAAGGTATGGGCCACCGCCACCGGCCACGACCCGTAGGCCAACCAGTGGATCGCCCGCCACGTGCCCGGCTTCACGCGGGACCGCAGCAGGCTCGACACGAAGACTGCGACCATGAGGTCGAGCGCCACCGTTCCCATACCCACCCAGAATCTGCTGTACGGAGAGGCGAAGGGAACGATGATGGCCAGCCATCCGATATGGACGAAGGTATCGAGGATGCTCGTCAGCACGTGGATGGCCACGAAGACGACGGCCAGTATGGAGATGCGGCGATGGAGCTCTTGCTGGGCGAAACCTGGCCAGTGACGTGCCCGCGTCCGGCTCGTCGTCGCCAGTCCGAGCACCATGGTGAGGGTCAGCAGGACGAGCGCCACGATCCCGCTGGCCCGGGTCGCATACCAGAGTGAGGTCGAGCTCACGCCACACCGTCCCCGGGCCAACCTCCGAGGGTGAAGACCCTTCCGTCATGGCGCACAAGGCGGGCCGCCTGATCGAATGCACCCAGGCGGTCCGGGGTGTCGCTGCCCCAGACGATCGCGGCCGTGGAGAGGGCGTTGGCGTCGACGCAGCTCTTCCCGCTCACGGAGACCAACCTCCAGTACGGTGCTGACGAGTAGCCGGTCACGGGATCGACGATGTGGTGCACCCGTTCGGCACCTACGTACCAGCTCCTCACGACCGTGCTCGAGCTGGCGAGGCCACCGTGGCGGATGGCCACCACCTGGTCGACGTCGTTACCCGCAGCCGAGGAATCAACGGCGATACCGATGGCCCAACCTTCCCTCGGCGCGGGGCCGGCGACGGCAACGTCGCCCCCGATGCTCACCAGCACGCCGGCGCCAAGGTGGTCCGCTATGCGGGCGGCCGCCCGATCGGCCACAAATGCCTTGGCCGACGAACCCAGGTCAAGCCGAACACCGCGCGGGATCCGCACCGTGCGCGTGCGAGCGCAAAGGTGGACGTGCCCATAGCCGACGACCGGACCTAGCGCCCCGGGGGGGAGGGAGGGGCGAGTGCTCACCTGATCGAAGTCGCGGTCATAACCGAGGGCGCACATCGCATTGCCCACCGTGGGGTCGACGGCTCCGTGTGTCCGCTCAGCCACCGCAATCGCAACGTCGAGCGCGTCGAAGAGCAGCGGGGAGACCACGACGGCGCGTCCAGATTGGCGGTGGAGCGACTCGATCTCCGAGTCGGGTCGGAACCGGCTACATGCCAGGTCGAGCGCCGCGATCTGGTCGCGCAAGATTGCCCGGGCAACATTGACGTTCGCGTCTTCCGGAACGACGACCGTGGCAATCGTGCCGATGGCACGGAAGGATCGCTCGGTGAACGGCGGGGATGCAATCATCATGTCCGTCACCGCGACGTACCGCCCGAGGTGACGACCGGCTGCGTGGTGGTCGTTGTCGGGGGCGACGTGGTAGTGGTTGTCGTCGGCTTCGACGTCGTGGGCGTGGTGGTCGCCTGGGTGTCACTGGTCCCCGAAGAACCCGTCGTCGTTGACGTCGTCGTTGACGTCGTCGTTGACGTGGACGAGGTAGACGTCGAGGTTCCCGCAGTGCTGGAGCCGCCCGACCCCGTGGCATTGGCCGCCGAGCTCACGCCGGGGTGTTCCTTGGCGATCACCACACCGATCAGGGCAGTGGCTCCCGTCGCAGCCAGGACGGCGAGACGCGTCAACAGGCGCACTCGTGCGTCGGCACGTCGGCGGGCCGCCGGGGTGTTGTGCTCATTGGGGTGTCTCACGGGCAACGAAGGATTTCTCGCATGTCCCCATTCAACGGCGCCCGTCTCGCCATAGCCTCAGGATCCTCTGTGGGCCGACTGTGAAGTGCCGCCGCCACTCTCGTTGCGCCCAGCGGGAGGGCGCGGGCGTACGCGCGAGATGAGGTACGGCTCATCGGGACGGGGTTGGACATGAGGGTCTCCTCCCACCATATGGGACCCCCTGACGGCAGCATGAAGACCGCTGAGAAATCTTTTCCCGCTCCTGAACGGGTAGTTTGCAGGCGAGTGTCACACCGGCGCCGTCTTGGGCCGCTAGACAAGTGGCATGCGAGTGCTCGTCGCCGAGGACGATGAGGGTCTGCGCTCAGTCCTTGAGAGGGGTTTGCGCGAAAGCGGGTACACGGTGGATACCGCCAGTGACGGCGAGCAGGCGCTCCGCTACCTTGACACCTACGAGTACGAAGTGGCAATCCTCGATTGGCGGATGCCCAAGGTCTCCGGTCTCGATGTGATCCAACGACTGCGGCGGCGCGGTTCTGCTCTTCCGGTCCTCATGCTCACCGCGAAAGATGCAACAAGCGATCGGGTGACCGGCCTGAACGAGGGAGCCGACGACTATCTGGTCAAACCTTTCGACTTCGCCGAGCTCTTGGCCCGGGTACGGGCGTTGCAACGACGGGGAGAGGCGCTGCAGTCACTCGTCATCAAGGTCGCCGACCTGGCGCTCGACACGGTCACTCGTGAGGTGCGGTGTGGAGCGACCCAGCCTCACCTCACGGCCACCGAACTCGCCCTCCTGGAGATCTTGATGCAACGATCACCGGCCGTGGTCCCGCGCCGATCCATCGCCTTGGCCGTGTGGAACGACGAGGCCGATGCTCTCGGCTCGAACACCCTCGACGTGCACGTGGCCCGCCTGCGGGCCAAGATCGCCAACAGCGGCGCCAAGATCGAAGCGGTCAGAGCATTGGGCTACCGCATCATCCCCGCGTGAAGGATCGCCCCAAATGGAAGCGCCCACATGTCGCCCACGCGGCCCGGGTGGCACTCGTCGCCACATTGATCATCGGGGCAATTTACGTGTGCGTTGTCGTCACATTCGACAGCATCGACAAGCACAGGCTCGTCGCACAAGTGGACACGCGGCTCGACGAGCGCCTGCACCAAGCCGCGCTCTCTCCCGCCACGGCCGGCACAATCGACAGCTTCGGCAACGCGCACGACGCCGATGATGCACCGGTGTTCTTCTGGCGGGTGGCGGCGGGGCAACCAGTTGCCCTTACACCGGGCGCGCCATCGCTCACCAGAGCCGACGTAGCGACGACGAGCCAGTACTTCACCGCCCAGATCGGATCCAGGTCGTTCCGGCTGCAATCCCGTCAGCTGGGAGACCGGCGCATCATCGCCGGTCAGAGCCTGTCGGAAACGGATCACGTCGAAGGCGACCTCACTGCACTCGAGTTCTTGGCCGGACCCCTCCTCCTCGTCGCCATGTTCTTCGGAACGTTGCTCATCGGCATCAAGGCGGCAAGCCCGGTGGAGTCGGCGCGGCGACGTCAACTCGAGTTCACCGCGGACGCGTCCCATGAGCTCCGGACGCCGCTCAGCGTCATCGAAGCCGAAGTGAGCCTGGCGCTCAGCGGCACGCGCAACGTCGACGACTACCGCGACACCCTTGGCAGGGTCCGGCGCGAGAGCCTTCGCCTGCGGGACATCGTCGAGGATCTTCTGTGGCTCTCCCGCTTCGACGCTGAGCCACCGTCACCCGGTGACGAGCCGGTCGACGTTTCGGCCATTGCGGCCGCGTGCGCCGATCGCTTTGACGCCGTCGCTCTCAGCCGGGGCATCACCCTCACCGTGGAGCGCCACGGCGAGGGCCAACCGTGGATCAACGCTCCACCCGAATGGATCGACCGGCTGACGGCGGTCCTAGTTGACAACGCGTGCCGCTACGCCGGAGACAACGGATCGGTGCGGCTCACCGTCACGGTCCGTGGCAATAGGGTCAGTCTGGCCGTTGACGACGACGGGCCCGGCATCGCGCCCGAAGAGCGGGTCAGCCTCTTTGACCGATTTCGCCGGGCCACCGATGAGGGAAACGGGGCGGGCCTTGGGCTCGCCATCGGCGACGCCGTCGTGCGTGCCACTGCGGGCGAGTGGCAAGTTGGAGACTCCGCGCTCGGTGGCGCTCGCATGGAGGTCCGGTGGCATCGTTCTCCGGGCGCCCGGGAAGGCGTCGAAGCATCCAAGCCCGACTTTGCCGGCCAAAGGGTTAAGTAAAGATTCTGCCCCGATCAGGCAGGCTTACACCACCGGTGGCGGTCGGCCTTCGCTGCTGCCCAGCAAGCCGCTATCCCATTCGCACACCACGCACGCGTGGTGGAACACGGAGTGCGCAAATTCGAGTGCAGTGCCCAGTGGGTCGTCGCTCTCCGTGACGTCCTCCCAATCGAGAATGTACTCGCCCAGTGCAGCATCCCAGCGGGCGGATGACGGAGAGAGAGACGCAGCGGCAAATCCTTCCGGAGCCGGGTGCGCGTAGGCGTAGAACGCCGCCTTGGCATAGCTCCGATCACCGGGCCACCACCCAATCGCCACTTCCTGCGCATCCATCGCATTGCGCATGATGAAGTCGTTGGAAGGGGGCGTGGCGGGCTGCCCTGAGAACAGGCTCACCGCAAGATCAAACGAGCCCCACCACGCATTCACCGGCGTCGAGCGTCCTCGGTACGGGGCGCGGAATGCAGCAAGGACCAGTGAGGCGTACGTCGCTGCGGCGAAGTAGCGCTGAACCTGGTCAGGGTCGTACCGCGCGTGCTCTTCGTCCTCAGTGAGCAGAACACTCCAGGGAACTTCCTGAGGTACCGGATTGATCGTCACAGACCCAACCAGACTGTCGATCGCGGCCAGGACGTCCCGCGTGACCGCCCCCACCGGCCTCTCGGGAACGAGGGGAATGCGTCGCACGCCCCCTTTGCTGGCTTCGATCAGTACCTCATGCGTTCGCAGGTTCAGCGCCACAACCAAGGTCCCCGAGCCGTCAGGCGCTGGTAGCGGGCGGGTCTCCCAGCCGCGAGCCGTGAGGCGGAGGGCCGCATGCTGGAGTTGCGGCTCGGGCGGGGCGAGCTTTACCGCAAGCTTGCCGAGGACCTGGGCATGCGCATGGAGGGTGTCGCACGTGTCGCTCCAGTCCTCGTAGGAGACCCTCGGCCAGCGTGAAGACGAAGACATCGCCGTAGGCTACCGAGCCACTCTCGACCCGGCCGACGCCATCATCTTCCTGTTCGCCCGCCACGACATCACCGACCAGAGCGAGAGCGCCGACATGAGGCATCCGGCGGACAGGAATGAGCCAATCGAGAGGAGGGATCCCGCAGACCCGACGCTGCCGATGGACAGCACCGATCCGATGGAGCCAATGGAAAGAGCCGAGTTGCGAGAGCCGATACAGAGAACGGAGTTCTGAGACCGGATCGACCAACGGGACCCGTCGTCATTCGTTCCCACCGATCACCCTCCCTCTGCTCGTCGCAAGGAACCAGTCACGTCCGTACCCTCCGAGGGTAGTGGATCCGACGGCATCCGGTTCATCTGCTGCAAATTGTCTCGGCGCATGTACTCACGGACGAGCGCCAGGGTCTTGTGCCCGGTCTGGGCTGCGATGCCACGGTCCGGCAGGCCCGACCTCGCCGCAATCAGGACCAGGCCGCGCCGCAAGGACCCCACGCCATAGCGGCACGGATCAAGGCCGGCGGCGATGAGGGAACGCTTCACGATCGCCGCGGGCGCCGCGTCGGACATTTGTCCTTTGCCGATGTTGCCGTGGCGGTCGACCGTGCGAAAAGCCGGGCCAGAGCGCAGGCCAGAGATCACGATCCACGCCGCCCACGCGGACGGTGCATCCGTGGCTGGGGACGAACCTGGAGGGATGAGCGCCGTCCGCACGACCGTCCCGAGCCGATCCCGCACACGCACGAGGAGACCGCCGGCCCGGGCCCGGACGTCGCTCACCTGGAGGCCGGCAAGCTCGGAACGTCGCAGCCCGGCGCCTATGCCCAGCAGCACGATGGCACGGTCGCGGACCCCGGCCGTCGTGTCCGGGAGTGCGTCCACCAGCGCCTGGAGCTCGCCCCGCCCAAGCGGCTCGGTGGGGTGTGAGCGGCTGCGCAGGGCGCGCTCCGCCCTGGCTATGCCGAGCTTCACGGCCGGGTCGACCGTGGGCGACGGCAGCCCGATTGCCCGGTGGCGGGCGGCGATAGCGGCCAGCCGGCGCCGCACAGTCGTCGCCCGCCACTTGGTCGCCAGATCGGCCACGTACGCGGTCACGTCCGCCGGGGTCGAGGGAAGCGCGCAGCGGTCGCGCGCGGCACACCAGGCCGAGAAGTCGGCCCAGTCAGATCGATAGGCCCGTTCTGTATTGGGACTGGGCATTGGGGCATTCTGACATCCGATAACTACCTGGGCCTTGACCGCCATGGGTTGGGGGCGCAGCCTTTGTCTATGACAGAGATCCTTGTTGTTGACGCCGATGGGCACGTGTGCGAACCGCCGGACCTGTGGAGCTCGAACCTGCCCCCCTCCATGCGAGAGGAGGGCATCGCCCTACGGTGGAATGCCGAGTCGGGGTGGGACGAATGCTGGGCAGAAGGGCGCATCCTGGTCAACCGGGGACTGCCCGGCCTGGGCAACGCCGGACTGTCCTTTGAGAACTTCGGGCAGGGAATGCACTACGAGGACCTCAATCCGGCCGGGTTCGATCCGGAGGAACGGATCAAGGTGCTCGACGCCGAAGGTATTCACATTTCGGTCCTGTACCCGGGTCTCGGCCTGAAGCTCGGCGGCTTACGTGACCCCGCGCTGGCGGTGGAATCATGCAAGGTCTACAACGATTGGATCGCTGACTACGCCCGAGCCGCCCCGACGCGCCTGGCGGGCGTGGGGGCGCTGCCCCTCCAGGATCCCGAGCAGGCCGCGCAGGAGGTTTTTCGGATCAAGGACCTCGGCCTCGTCGGCGGCTTTTGCCGGCCGAACCCCTATGGCGGCGAACCACTCCACTCTCGGGTATTCGACCCGGTGTGGTCGGCCCTCGAGGAAGCCGACCTTCCGCTCGCCTTCCATCCGGCGGGTGTCTCGGACATGGACGGTACGGCGCTCCGCATGGCCGAGCTGATGGCGCCAGGAACGCAACACGCCGTGGTGCTCTTGTTCGACCAATACATGACACTGTCGAACCTTGTCTATGCAGGTGCCATGGAGCGACACCCGGATCTCAAGGTAGCCGTGCTCGAATGTGGTGGCGGCTGGATCGGGCACTGGATGGACCGCCTGAACGAATTCCACGAGAGCTACAAGTGGGCGGCCGCTCCCCTGTCCATGAAGCCGAGCGAGTACTTCCAGCGCCAGTGCGTGGTTTCGTTCGACCCCGGGGAGCACACACACAAGCTCCTGGCCGACTTCGTGGGGGAGCACACATTCATATGGGCCAGCGACTTCCCTCACAACGACGCGAAATACCCCGGGGTGGTCGACGAGTTGCTCGAGCACAGCGAAGGCATGTCGGACTCCGCCCGCGCCGGGCTTGTCGGCACCAACGCTGTCGCGCTGTACGGAATCGAGTCGATGGTCGAATCCGTCCTGCAATGACCTACGACCTCGTCATTCGTGGCGGCCAGATCTGCGACGGTACGGGAGCATCCTCCTTCGTGGCCGACATCGCCGTGCGCGACGGCAGGATCGTCGCGATCGGCGACGTTGACCCGTCGGATGCAGAGGAGGTGATCGACGCCGACGGTCTCTGGGTGACGCCGGGGTTCATCGACATCCACACGCACTACGACGCGCAATTGCATTTCGAACCGACCGCCTCCCCGTCGTCATGGCACGGTACGACGACTGTGTTCATCGGCAACTGCGGATTCACCTTCGCCCCGGCGAAGCCAGATGACCTGCCGTGGCTCCTCCAGATGCTCTCCCGGGTCGAAGGCATGTCGCCCGAAGCGCTCCGGGAGGCCGTGACGTTTACCGGGGGGTCCTTCGCCGACTATCTGAGTGGGTTCGAGGGGCAGATCGGCGTCAACGTCGGGGCCAACGTCGGCCACTGCGCCCTGCGCCGGTTTGTCATGGGCGATGCGGCATCGGAACGAACGGCGACGGATGCCGAGATCGCACAAATGCAAGAGCTCCTGCGTGACGCCTTGGCTGAGGGGGCCATCGGCTTTACCTCATCGCAGCTCGAATTGCACCAGGCGCACGACGGACGACCCGTGCCCTCGAATTTGGCCGAGCCGGACGAGCTGGTGGCGCTGGCGTCGGTCCTGGCCGAGTTCGATTTCGGTTCGATCGAATTCATCCCGAAGACCTTTCTCGAAGGATATTCGGCCCAAGATCGTGATCTGATCGTCAGGCTGTGGAGGGCCTCAGGCAAGCCCATTCACCTCAACACCCTGACGCTCCTTCCACAGGCCCCGGATGGGTGGAAACGCTCCCTTGACTTCGCCACGGAAGCCCTGGCGCAGGAAGGGGCCCATATCCATCCCATGTTCGCCTCAAATCATCAGGGCGTTCACTTCGCGCTGGCGTCGACGTTCCTCTTCGACGAATACCTGACGCTGCGGTCCGCGCTGACGTCGCCTCCGGCCGCACGCGATGCCATACTGCGGTCGCCCGACTTCCGCGCCGCCCTGCGCGTTGAGCTCGCCGACGTGGCAAACAAGTCCTTTACGTTCAATCCCCAGATCTTGCGGGTTGAGGTCGTACACGAGCCCGAGCACGAGCGCTACGTGGGAATGACCGTGGCGGAGATGGCGGAGGACATGGGCTGCGATCCACTTGACGCCTTTCTCGACGTGTCACTGGCCGAAGAGCTCCGCACCCAGTTCGTTCAGGCCGCCCGGCCGGATAAGAACCGGCTGGACGCGATCGAAGAGCTCATCCGCTCCGGGATCATCACCGCTGGTGCCTCCGACGCGGGTGCCCATCTCCTTTCTTTCTGCGGTGTCGACTACACCACACGACTCCTCACGGAATGGGTGCCACACGTGCTGTCATTCGAGCAGGCGGTGAGCCGATTGAGCATGGTGCCGGCGCGGTTGCACGGCCTCGATGATCGTGGAGTGATCAAGGTGGGTGCCGCCGCCGATCTCAACGTGATCGATCGGACACGTCTGGCGACCTCTCCACCCCGCTACGTCACCGACTTCCCCGCCGACAGTGGCCGCTTCGTGATCGATGCAGAGGGGTATGTCGCCACGGTGGTCAACGGCACCGTCATGATGGAGGAGGGCATGCACACCGGAGCACTGCCGGGCCACGTCCTCCGAGGAGGAGGCGCGCCCACGTCGTAATTGCGACACTCTGATGACGGGTGAGCTCATCGCCCCAGAGTCTGGCCCCACTGCGGCCAGTTTGAAGTTGCCAATTGCGAGCGGGATTCCAATGATCGTGGGGCAAAGAAGAATCCCTGAATTCAGGTGCGCGATGGCCATCCATAGTCGATGAGGACAAACCACAGGACGTTACCGATCGTGGATGCGGCACCAGCAGTGGTTCGGCGGACCACGGTCCTGCCAAATGGCCAAAGAACACTATGCCGCAAGAAAGGATCAGCCCAGAGCATATTCAGGATGATGCGCACCGGCCGAGTCTCTAATGTGGATGAGGCCGAGCGAGGATCAAATCGCGGCGCCTCCAAGCCGACCAACTCGGCTAGGGCCAACCCGGACGTTCACGCGCGTACCCTCGTCGCAATCGGGCACACTTGGGCGTGCGCACATTCGTAGCAGTCTGGCCGGATGAATCGACGCGAAAGCGCATTTCAATGCTCCAACTCAGGCCCGTCAAGGGTCTCAGGCCCGTTCGACCAGAGCAGTGGCACGTCACCCTTCGGTTTCTCGGCGAGGTGGACAACAGCCTCGTGCCGGCGATCACCGACTCGCTCGTAACGGTGGCAAGAACCCTTGCAGGAGTCCGTTGTGAGTTAGGGCCGAGCACAGCGTGGTTCAGTGGTGACCGCGTACTCCAGATTCCGGCCAGGGGGCTGGACCAGGTGGCAAGTGCCGTACGCGGAGCGACCACTCCGATCGTCCCTGACACGAGCAAGGGTGGATCACGATTCACCGGGCACGTGACTGTCGCTCGGATACAGAGGCGATTAGTCGACCCGGCTGCACGTATGGATCTCGCTGGGATTCCCTTCGTCTCGACATTCGATGTCGATTACTTCGACCTTGTGAAATCCGAGCAGGCCAACGAAGGTCCCGAATACACAACACTGGCGCGCATATCAATTGCACGGTGATCTGGTCGATCTGGACCTTGCCGAGATGGCGCGCCAGCGATGAAATGGAGGGAGGCCTCCCATCGTCAGTCGATCAGGAGGGTGCAATCGCAACCTTGGCCGAAAAGCCCAGAACGGCACACCGACCACAATCGTCGGTGGTGGTACTCACGATTACCGTCCCTGGAGTCCGAGCCTTGACGATCTCGGCAGGTCCTCCTCCTGGCCCGGGGACGTTCACTCCACAGACGACTCGGACCTCGGACCCGCCAGTGATTCGGAACGGTCCGAGATGGCGCTGCGCGAAGTGTGCCCAGATTGTGACACTTGAGCCTTCGGTCAACGAGATTGCCACCGGCTTTGGGTTACCCGACACCGCTCCGATCTGAGCCCCTCCTAGCTCGTAGCGCCTGGCCGGTCCGTCGCCACAGTGGCTCACAAGAGTGGTCAGAGAAGGCCCTCTGGCGGCTGCGTTTGTATGTGCTGAAGGATTGGCGGTAGTGGCGGATGGTGTACTGCATCCGCACAAGCAAAAAACAGAGACGGCGGTGATCAACGCCAGCTTACGCGGCACCATGCAATCCTACGCTGGCTCTTTCCACCCGCCCCGATGTGCCGATTAACCGCGCCCGAGGCCGTCAACGCGGGGCATTGTCAACGATGCTTCGCTCGCACATTGTTATGGGGCGCCCTTTCGGACGCCTGATCCGTCGAGCTGGTCCATCCGCAGGGTGCTGGGGCTTTCGAACTGAGCGGAACTATAAACTCGATGGAAGAAGGGGAGCGAAACATGACGGATGCATCCGAACTGATGGACAAGAGGATCAAGGAGTTGGCCGACTGGCGCGGCAAGACGCTCAGCGAAGTGCGAAGAATCATCACGGAAGCCGATCCCGAGATCGTCGAGGAGTGGAAGTGGGTGAAACCCTCGAATCCCGGAACCCCGGTCTGGTCGCGCAACGGCGGGATCTGCACCGGTGAGAGCTACAAGAACGTCGTCAAGTTGACGTTCTACAAGGGGGCCTCTCTCAGGGATCCGACTGGTCTCTTCAATTCCAGCCTCGAAGGGAAGGTGAGGCGCGCCATAGACATCAAAGAAGGTGACACGATCGACGAGAAGGCACTACAGAACCTCGTTCGTGAAGCGGTGGCGCTCAACCTGGGGAAGGAGAAGGCCGTGGACGCACCAGCCAAGTCTCAGCGCCGCTAAGAGGATCGGCTTCCGGCATCATGCCCGGGCTGGAGGAAGGTAAGAATATGCCTGTGAGCCCGATTACAGCGCGGCTAAGCCACTTAACGCTTCCAGCGAGGTGGACAGTCGTTGGGGCGGCGTCTGCAGGCGTAATCGGAGCGATCGTTGGGCTTGTCGTTGGACTACGCGTTTATGCGCCGACCGCTCCGTTCGCCGTCGTCGAACTTGGTCTTCCGGCTGCAATCGTGGGCGGGGTCATTGGATTCACCGCGGGCCTGATCGTGACCGCATCCCGCCGGATCAAGAAAAACGACACACATTCTCCCTGAATCCGCAGCTTCGACCGGCCGCCTTTGGGGCATCCCTCACGGAGCATTTTCCCAACTGGTCGACGAATTCCACGTAGTCAGCGAATAGCGCCAAATCACAACCGCACCTTGCATCGGCGATAGGGACACTCAGGTCCGCTTGAGCCCCGGGTGGGCCCTGGCCGCCCGGCTGCGCTCAGCGAAGAGGGCTACCGAAGCGAATGACGTTTCCGTCGGGGTCGGTGATGGAGCCCTCTCGCTTGCCATAATCTTCTTCTCGGGGGCCGTCGACTTCGATCCCTGCCTGCCTCCACTCCTCAGCCACCCGGTCGGCGTCTTGGAAGTGGACGTACAGAGCGCCATGGCCAGGAGATTCGTCGTCAACAGCTTGGGCAAGGTGGATCGTGAGGTCCCGATCTCGGTGAGCGAAGGCGTAGGTGTCATCGTGGAACGACGCCTCGAAGCCTGCACGCTCGAACCAGGCAACCGAGCGAGCGACATTGGCGACCTTGAAGATTGGCTCGAACCCCGTGACCAGCCACTTTCCCGTCATGAGCTGCAGTTGGCCGTCTCGCTGTCCGTTCAGCCCCCCAAGGCAGTTGTGGCAGATCGGCAGGTCGGGATGCGATCGCAGCCTGACCCACCAATCGACTGACGTTGAACAGCACGTGCAGGTGACAGCCATGGCTGGCAATCGTAGAAGCCGCCAAGCGCGGGAGTTGCGTCGAGCAGCGAGGTCATGCGGAAGCCCGACGGAAGTGGGCACATCCTGACGTCAAGTCCTCTTCCTTGCGTAATAAACGATCCCCTCCCAGTCGCTCACCGGGTCAAGCGCATCGGTCGCTGGTACCGCAGTCGGTATAGCCAACGGGCGAATCCCTGTCCCACGCCAAGAATTGGTAGCGCCCCGTTTCCCGAGCACCTCGGAACTCGGCGAGGGGAGCGTCGGCCAGGTCGATAGCCATCCGTGGCCAATCAGGACCTCCAAGCCATCGTTGCGTCTCAGGGTCCTCAAACCACGACTCGACGAGAGGGAGTTGGTCATGAGCAAAGGGCTGGAGTTCCATTGGCATAGCAATATGGTCTCATCGAGTCGGCGGAGGAGGGCCATCTCGTGGATCTGTAGGCGGCCGTCAGACGGAAACCGCGACAATGCCGCGGACCGTGCTCGGATCCTCCGTGGAATCGGCGATTTTCCCCAAGGGTTCGCCTCTCGTGTTATCCCCGAAGTGCGAGATGGCCGCATTTCGAACCAGCAGCAATATGGAGCACGCGCGTGGGCGTGACGGCGTGGCGTGGCGTGGATCGAGGTGACTGCAATGACCACATCGGTAGGATCGTCGACATGGTTGTCGAGCAGGGCACTGTGCATTCGGCCGCACCGTGACCGAACCGACATTTGACCGGCGCTTCTGGGAGGTTCGATGGTCGCAGGTTCTGCGTGACCACTCGGATCAGGTCGCGCGCCGCCCTCCGAACGAGTGGCTCATCACCGAGGTCGCGAACCTACAGCCGGGGTTCGCCCTCGATGCCGGATGCGGTCACGGATCCGACACGCTGTGGCTCGCAGCGCGCGAGTGGCACGTCACCGCGGTCGACTTCTCGGCAACAGCGCTGGCCCACGCCCGCTCGACGGCCGAGACGGTGGGCCCGGACGTTGCCGAGCGCATCGACTGGGTGGAAGGCGACCTCTCGACGTGGACGCCGCAGCCAGCGCAGTACGACCTGGTGCTCTCGCTGTACGTCCACGCGGACTCGGTGGACGCAATGGTGCAGCGGCTGGCAGCAGGAGTCGCCCCTGGTGGCACCCTGTTCATGGTCGGCCACCGCCCGATCGACCCGACGACCGGAGCCGAAACCGCTGCGGCCGATCAGCTTCAGGTCTCCGTCGACACCGTGACCGCAGCGCTCGATCCCACCCGCTGGACCTTCCTCATCGCTGAGGACCGCCCAAGGCCCATGGCAGGGACCCGGAGTCGACGCCGTCATCTCTGCGCGGCGCCACTCCTGAGGTCGCACCTCACGATCTCCGGATGATCAGTTAGGCCGGGACCTCGATCCATTCGTGCGCACAGGTGGCGCAGACCCAGTGTCGATGGTCTGCGGAGATTCCCGGTGGACATTCGTAGTGTGTGTATTCGTCGACCCGAAGGCCTGCGCAGTCGGGGCACGGGGGAGGTGGGCTATTGGTCACATCGTGTCGCTACGCGCCGGCCAAGGGGACGGGATTTTCGTGTTCGACGGTGAACACGGACACGAGGCCCGTGATTTCCAAAATCCTCATGACCGACTGCGATGGATTCCGCAGGACAATGGATCCACCTGCCGCGCGTGTCCGGGTAAAGGCCATGACGAGCACGGACAGGCCCGTCGAATCTATGAACTCCAGGCGGGTCAGATCAAGGATGATCTCCGTCTCACCCTCTTCCGGTGCGGTGGCGAGGGCCTCGCGGAGCTGGGGTGCGGTGGCGAGATCGAGCTCGCCGTCCACGGCGACCAGAACACGACCATCGGACCGGCTCACGTCGACGCGGAATGGTGATGGTGGATGAGGTGGAACTTGGGAGGACATGCGATGCGCTTCACAATCAAGATTGGATTGGATTGCGGCCAAGCGTGGATCCAGGTCCCGAAGGCGACTGTTTCACCTTGCCGAACTCGACGCTACACCCGAATTCAGCTCAGGCCTCATGGCACAGATGCGCAGAGAGCCATCCTCCTCGGCCGATAGAACGCGTTCTTCCCTGGGAACAGACGGTGCAACGTCCTCAGGTGAGCGCCCGAAAAGATCGTCTCGCGCTCACCGGTGGGTGCCAGCCACAGGGGGTTGCCGGGCCGAGGCCGGCAAATCTGTGCGCTTCGCCGTCGCTATGGAGTTCAATTTCGTCGAAGCGAGGCGAGAGCGCGGAGCGATAGGGCACTCAGCCATCCAAACCCGGAGACGATCGAAATGCGCTGGAATATTCCGCCCTTTGCGCCAAGACGCGGCGCGCCACCGAAAGCTGCGCCGAACAGCACGAAGCTGGCCACCATGGCGAGGCCGGATCCGGCCGAGTAACCCGCCCAGCGGCACTCCCTCCTCCTTGCCGAGGAAACGGCGGACACCATGCTTGCGAGGGGTATGCCGACGAAGATCGGGATGGCGAAGAAGTTGTGCAGAACACCGGAACGGCTCGGTGCCGGGCCAGCTTCATCTCCATCGGACGAGGGAGGTGGGAAGCCACCCACGGGATCGGTCACGAACACGCCCGAGCCGATCAGGCCCGCACCGACTCCTGCCACCAGCACCGTGACCGCGCGCGGTCCGATGATCCGCCGCGGGCATCGCGCCAGACCCGATGCGGCGGCGAGGTACAGCGAGCCGGTGAGCATGAAATTTGTTCGTTGGAGCCAACCGGGACGCCCCTCCCCGAGCGAACTCACCGCGTGACGCCGCCAGTCGTATCCGGCCCGCCGTGCCCCGATCGCAGTGAAGGCACTCACGAACAGCGGCCCGGCCAACGCCCCGAGAGCGATCCGCATCCGAACTGTGGGAGACCGCCGTTCCGCTTTTGGCATGAGGGGCATGCTACCGAGGTCGACGAAGGGACCCTCCGCGCCGATGAGCGCATGGCTTAGCGTTCACGGCGCGGGTCGTTCTCTGGCCCATGTCCGCTCCAGCGCAAGAAGACCGTCAGCGCGACGATGACAACTGCGATGCCACCGCCGAGCTCGAGGGCATACCGTCCGCTCGGAGCATCCACCACCACCTCGGCGAACGTCACGGAGACCACGAGGACGATCATTGCGATCACCCTGCCCTTGAGGTCGTTGAGATCGTGCATTTCCAGCCACGCCGGCACGCGGGTGGCATTCTCGAAAGGGATCTCGCGGACAAAGAGCTCGTAGAACCCCACCGCAGAGATCAGCAGTGTGGCTCCGATCAGGAAGAGGTCGACGTCCACGAGGAACAAGCCGATCTGATGTCCCACGGGCACCGGGCGGTCGACGATCTGGCGAACCGAGTGGATGAAGAAGTAGGTCCCGTACACGAACGCACCGAGGGCAGCCAGGAGCAGGACCGTCACAGGGATGTAGGCCAAGCGAAGAGAGGTGGCGAGTATCCGCTCCAGCCCGATGTTCCCTGGGCTGACATTCCCTTTGGTTTCTCCGCCCGCTTCCTCGCCCTCAGGCTCGCTCCGCATCTCACGCTCCATCGCCGCTCGGCCTCGACGCGCCGTAGCGCGCCGGTTGTCGATCAGGCTCTCGATACCGTGGCGGCAGCCGCCCGGACCGCGGCCACCACTTCTTCGTTGGATACCCCCGGTCCGAGCACGGCCGAGACTCCAGCGGCCTTGAGGATCGGGATGTCGGCCGGGGGCACGATGCCCCCCACGATCACCGGGGTGTCGAGCCCGGCCGCCCGCAGGGCATCGACCACGGCCGGGGCCAGCGTCAGATGTGCTCCGTTGTGCATCGACACACCGACGATGTCAACGTCTTCTTCGATGGTCATGGCTGTGATGGTGGCGGTGGACTGGCGCAGCCCGGCGTAGATCACCTCGCAACCGGCGTCGCGCAGGATGCGGGCCACGATGCGCAGACCCCGGTCGTGACCGTCGAGTCCCACTTTGGCCACCAGCACCCGCAGGGGCCTCTCCTCGCGCATCGTTTCAGACCACGGTTCGTTCGTACCAGGTGCCGAAGACTGTCTCGAGGGCACCCATCGACTCCCCCACCGTCACGTCGGCGCGGGCGGCATCGATCAGGGCCGGCATCAGATTGATGGTCGGATCGACCGCCTCGCGTGCCAGTCGCTCGAGAGCACACTTCACGGCGTCGTCGTCTCGAGACTGCTTGACCCGGGCCAAGCTGGCGAGCTGTGCGGTCTCGACCGCGGGGTCGATGGAGAGGGTGGGCGGGGCCGTGTCGTCGCCCTCGGTATAGCCATTGACCCCCACTTGGATCCATTCCCCCTTGGCCACCTTGGTCTGGAAGCGGTAGGAGGCGTCGGCGATCTCGGCGACGAACCAGCCGTCTTCGATACAGGCGAACGCACCCTCGAGCATGGAACCGGAACCGGCCGCTTCGATGTGGGCAAAGATCTCCTCGGCCGCTCGTTCCATCTCGTCGGTGAGCTCTTCGACGAACCACGAACCACCCAGCGGGTCGGCCACGTGGACCACTCCGGTCTCCTCGGCGATGACCTGCTGGGTGCGCAGCGCCAGGCGGACGGCGTGCTCGGTGGGCAGCGCCAGGGCCTCGTCGAAGGAGTCGGTGTGCAGGCTCTGGGTGCCGCCCAGGACGCCGGCCAAGGCTTCGATGGCCACGCGGACGAGGTTCACCTCGGGCTGTTGGGCCGTGAGGGAGACCCCGGCCGTCTGGGTGTGGAAGCGCAGCTGGAGCGAGCGGCCGTCGCTCGCCCCGTAGCGGTCGCGCAGCCAGCGGGCCCAGATGCGCCGGGCGGCGCGGTACTTGGCGATCTCCTCGAAGAAGTCCATGTGGGCATTGAAGAAGAACGAGAGGCGAGGGGCGAAGTCGTCGACCGCCATGCCCGCGCCATTGGCCGCTTCCACGTAGGCGAACCCGTTGGCCAACGTGAAGGCCAGTTCCTGCGCCGCCGTCGAGCCGGCCTCCCTGATGTGATAGCCCGAGACCGAGACCGGGTGCCACCGGGGCAGCTCGGCCGCGGCGAAGGCCATGAGGTCGGTCACGAGGCGCATGCTCGGTCGGGGCGGGAACACGAACTCCTTCTGCGCCTGGTACTCCTTCAAGATGTCGTTTTGAATGGTGCCCGACAGTGCGGCCCGCTCCACACCGCTCTTGTCGGCCACGCCGACGTACATGGCCATGATCACCGCGGCGGGAGAATTGATGGTCATCGAGGTGCTGACGGCGCCCAGGTCGATGCCCGAGAACAGGGTCTCCATGTCGGCCAAGGTATCGACCGCCACCCCGGCCCGGCCCACCTCGCCCTTGGCCAAGGGGTCGTCGGAATCGCGTCCGAGCAACGTCGGCATGTCGAAGGCGGTCGACAGCCCGTCACCGCCCGAG
Organism: Acidimicrobiaceae bacterium; assembly: GCA_003160635.1. Classification (GTDB taxonomy): domain Bacteria; phylum Actinomycetota; class Acidimicrobiia; order Acidimicrobiales; family RAAP-2; genus Bog-473. Next base: position 19,301 of record PMLV01000284.1, read on the forward strand.
CGCAGCAGTTCTTTGAACCGCCCGTTCGTGTCGGCCGCCGTCCCGAACCCCGCGAACTGGCGCATGGTCCACAGGCGGGACCGGTACATCGACGCGTAGGGGCCCCGGGTGTAGGGGAACTGACCGGGCAACTCGGCCCCGTCGGGCCCGTAGACCGGCTCGAGCGGCACCCCCGACATGGTCTCGAAGGGGACCGGTCGCTTGGGCGAACGGTCGAAGGAGTCCTGCCACGCGGCGCGATCAGCCATGCCACCACACTACTTTGACATCAAACTACATCCAAGCCCTCAATCGAAGTCTCCCGCTGAACGGCGCAGGTGGCCCAGCGCATCGACCAGGGCCTGCAGCGCCGGCAGGTCGAGCCCGAGATCGGTGAACACGTGCGTATTCATGGCCACCGTGGCCCGGTCGGCCAACGCACGACCCTTCCGGGTGATGGCGGCCAACGTGCCACGCCCGTCACGGGGGTTGGGCCGTCGCGCCACCAGTCCCTGCGCCTCGAGGCGGTCGACGGCATTGGTCACGCTGGCCGGGTTGACCTGGAGGCGCTCACCGATCTTGCCCAGCGGCAGTGAGCCCGTCGTCGAGAACGAGAGGAGCATCAGCACCTCGAAGCGGGCGAACGTGAGGCCGAACGGTCGGAGCTCCGCATCGGCGCGTGACAGGAACACTTGCTGGAGTCGCATGATGGAGGTGACAGTGGCCATGCCGGCTGCCTCGGGCGCCCAGCCATGTGCCTCCCATTGACGCTGTGCCTCGGCGATGGGATCGAACGGCAGACGGCGTCGCTCGGGCACGGGATGCACGCTAACCACTCGGTAGGCGGCAGCGGTGCGGGCGGAACGTCGCACCGGCCGCCGAAAGGCCGGCCGATAGGGTGAATCTCCGTGGAGGTGGTCGTGTCACAGGCGGCGGAGGAGTACATCCTCGACCACGGCGCCACGATATTCGTGCGCTCGCATCTGCATCGCTGTTGCACGGGGAAGCTGACGCTCCTCGACAGCACGACCGTGTGCCCCGCAGATTCCGCGGCCTTCGCGTCCTTCGATACGGATGCGATCGGCGTCCGATTCCTCGGGGGTGACGGCGGCCTACCCCACCACCTCGTGATCGACCTTCGCGGGCTGCTCAGGCGACACCTCGTCGCCTACTGGGACGGTTGCGCCTTCAAGCTCTAGCGTGGGAAATCCCCGGGGGGATCCCCTACACCGAAGCGATCTCTGCGGGCAAGCGCCGCAGAACCTCGTCGACCACTTCGGACGTCGAGTACTCGCCACCCAGGTCGAATGTGCGAATGCCGGCGGCCGCCACGCTCAAGGTGGTGCGCCGGATGGCCCGAGCGGCGCGGGCGATGGTGGCCTCGCCGTTCGCCGCGGCCTGTTCGAGCACTGCAGCGCATGCCAGGAGCATCGCCATCGGGTTGGCCACGTTCTTTCCCGCCAGCGACGGTGCCGTCCCGTGCGGCGCCTCGGCCATCGCCACGGTTGGGCGAAGCTCGTCGTCGAGGGCGAGGAGGACCGATTCCGCCCCCGCTATGGAGCCGAACATCGCCAGGACGAGATCCGACAAGCAGTCGCCGTCGCGATTCAAGGCCGGAATGACCAAGCTCTGGTGTCCGGCCTCCGTCAAGATCCCGGCGTACGCCGCGTCGATGAGGGTAGGCCGGTACACGACCTCGGGATGCCGCGATGCAGCCGCATCCATCTCCTCCTTCAGCATTCCCTCATAAACGGCCGACACCGTCCATTTCGGACCTCCGTAGACGCACGCACCCCGTTCAGCGGCCGCCCGGAAGGAGAATTCGGCCACCTCCCGGCAGATCTTCCGCTCGATCTTCTCGGTCCGCCACGCCTTCTCGTCGGATCCTCCCGGCGTGCCGGTGCGACCCTCTTCGGCGCCATAGGCGTCGCCCACCGCCATGCGCACCACCACGATCGGGTGCACCACCGGCGCCAGCGGTGACACGCCGGGGATCCGTCGACCGGTCCGGACGATCACCGAACCTCCGATGCCCTCACGAAGGATCCGGTTGGGGCTCCCTACGTCGCCGATCCCCTCAGGTGTGATCGTTGCCGCCTTCAGGCCCAGTCCGCAGGCACGCATGGACTCGGCGGCCTCCTGCACGACTGCGTTCTTGGTCCGCCGGCGGTTCTCGAGGGAGAGATCGAAGCGGATCAACGAGCACTCGAATCCGAGCACCGAGGGATCGAGGACACGGAGTGCCTCGTCCAGAAGCTCCTGCCCGGTTTCGTCACCGTCGCAGACCACGAGTTGCAGAGCGGATGTCACGTCGTTCAGGCTGGCACGGATCGCGCCGGATCGCCACACGCGCTGAGCCGGCCGTCCACCGGCGTGCGGTAGTGCACAATCGTGTGCGGTGACCATTCCTCTCGCCGACCTCCTGCAGACCCACGACGTCGCGTCGGGTCATGTCGAACGCGCGATCTTTGGCGCCCGGGACGCCGACGCCATCGCCACTCTTGTCGCCCGGACAGCGGAACAGCAGTTGGGTACGCCGGTGGCCGGTGGCCTCTTCTATGCCGCCTCGGCCGGGTGCGTGTTCGGTCTCCGGCTCGAAGATGGCCGCTCGATCGTGCTCAAGGCCTATCAATCCCACTGGGAGCAGAGGTTCCTCTGCGCCGTCCAGCGGGTGCAGCGGGCCGTGGCCGGGACGGGGTTCCCCTGCCCGACGCCTCTCGCCGAACCTGTGGCCGTCGGCCGCGGCTTGGCGACCATCGAGTCGCTCCTACCCGACCCCGGTCCCAACGATCGTCTCGACGGGAGCCATCTGGAACAGTCGAGCGCGGGACTCGTGGCCCTCCTCCACTCGGCGAGGGGGTTGGCGCCGGACGACTTGGAACTGCATCCGTCCCGCATGGCCGGGGGTGAGCTCTACCCCATCCCGCACAACCCCGTTTTCGACCTGCAGGGTACGGCGGAGGGGGCCGAGTGGATCGACGAGTGGGCCCGGCGTGCGTGGTCCCGACGATCCTCCGGCGCACTGCCCGATGTGATCGCGTATCTCGATTGGTCCGCCCGCAACGTGCGCCTTGGGCCAACTGGGATCGTGGCCGTGTACGACTGGGACAGCATTTCGGTGGCCTCTGAAGCAACGACGGCCGGTCAGGCCGCCGCCACCTGGCGCTCGACCGGGGACACCACCGACATGCGCGCACCCGACGCGGGCGAGATAGCACGGTTCGTCCTGTCCTTCGCGCGTGCGCTCGGCCGGCCGTTCTCCGTGCTCGAAATGGACGTGGCGCATGCGGCGGCGGTGTGGGTGATGGCCTATGCGGCTCGCTGCGAGCACGCACTCGAGCAACGCACACCGTGGCGGAGAACCCAGGCTCGGGAGTGGCTGGCGGCGCAGGCCGAGTTCCTTCTCTCCTGAGCGCTCAGCGCGCGGAGAGCACCACCTCGAGCAAGGTCCCGAGGCCGGCCAGCAACAAGGAGACCGAGACCACGATCGCCGTCACCTTGATCACTGCCGGGCGGCGCGACGACCACTCATCGTCCTCTTCCTCATCGATCTCCCACCAGGCTCGCTCGACCGGTGTCATCTCTTCGAGCGGTTGTGGCTCGCGTGTCGCCATGTACCCGATGACCGGAGCGAGCCCGACGGGTATGTGCGGCGACGGTGGAACTGGCAGGTGGCCCTGCATGAACCTCGAGGTTATACAGCTCTGGAGTGCCTCGCACACCGGGGTGTTGCGCCTACCCTGTCGCAATGACTTTCTCCCTTGACGTGCCGCCCACCACGTGAGCGACGCCGAACCTCCGCAAAGGATCGGATTCACCGCGGCCGAGTCGACTCCCCGTTTTCCCCACGACCGGAAGCCGCCCCCGGGTGCACCCAACGTGCTCGCGATCGTGCTCGACGACACGGGGTTCGGCCATTTGGGTTGCTTCGGATCAGGCATCGCCACCCCGCGCCTGGACGCACTCGCGGCGAACGGTGCCCGCTTCAACCGCTTCCACGTCACTTCCCTGTGCTCACCCACGCGGGCCTCGTTCCTCACTGGACGCAACCACCACGCCGTCGGCATGGGCTTCCTGGCCGACATACCGTTGGCCTATCCCGGCTACACGGCCCGCCTCCCTCCTTCGGCGGTGCCGTTGCCCCGTATCCTCCGTGACGCCGGTTACTCCACCCTGGCCGTCGGGAAGTGGCACCTCACGCCGCGCTGGCAGCGCTCCGCCGCCGGGCCGTTTGACAGTTGGCCCCTGGGAATGGGCTTCGAGCGTCACTACGGATTCCTCCAGGGCGACACCAACCATTGGGCCCCCAACCTCGTCTGCGACAACCACTATGTCGAGGCTCCCAAAAGGCCCGAGGAGGGCTACCACCTCAGCGAGGATCTGGCGGACACGGCCATCCGCATGGTGCGGGACCAGCAGCAGGGCGCGCCAGGGAAACCGTTCTTCATGTACTTCGCACTCGGGGCGATGCATTCGCCGCATCACGTCTCGCCAGAGTGGGTGGAGCCCTACAGGGGGGCGTTCGACCATGGCTGGGACGCCTGGCGCCGCGACGTCTTTGCCTGCCAGATCAGCGCAGGCGTCGTCCCTCCCGGCACCATCCTCACCGACAGACCCGAATGGGTGGAGGCCTGGGATGACCTGACAGGTGACGAGCGGCGAATGCACGCGCGCCAGCAGGAAGTGTTCGCTGGATTCCTCACGCACACCGATGCGCAGATCGGACGCGTCCTCAGCGCGCTGGACGCGTCAGGACTCCTCCAGAACACGCTCGTCCTCGTCTTNNACGAGGATTGGGGCGGTTTCAGCACGTACAACCACTACTCGTGGGCCTGGGCGTGGGCGGGCAACACCCCCCACAAGCTGTGGAAGCGCTACACCTGGCTGGGAGGAACCCGGACCCCGCTCATCGTGCAGTGGCCCGGCCAGGTCGCCGAACCAGGAACGGTGCGCTCCCAATTTGCGCACGTGGTCGACCTCATGCCGACCATCTTGGCCGCGGTCGGCATGGCCCCGCCGACCGTGGTCGACGGCGTCGGACAGCAGCCGCTCGACGGCAGCAGCCTCCTGCCCGCGCTCCACGATGCAGATGCGTCAGAGGTGCACCGCACGCAGTACTTCGAGATGCTCGGCTCGCGGTCGATCTTCCACGAGGGATGGAAGGCCACGACCAATCACATCAGCACCGGGGTGCTCGACGAAGAGGAGCTCGCCGTCGGAAGCCGCGACTTCAACGAGGACCGCTGGGAGCTCTTCAACCTCTCCGAAGACTTCTCCGAGGCGGTGGACTGCGCCGGGGACGAGCCGGAACGGTTGCGCCAGATGACCGAATTGTGGGCGTCCGAGGCCGAGCGCAATCACGTCTTCCCCCTTTCCGACGGGATGGTGGACCGGTTCAGCGGGCTCATCCCGCCTGCCTGGCCGGCCGGGTCGTCGCGCCTCTTTCTTCCCGAGAGCGGGCCCGTGCACGACGAGTCGATCCCCGTCCTGTGGAGCGGCTTCGGGCTGACCGCGGCGATCGAGGCGATCGGGCCGGAGACCGAAGGCGTCGTCTGCGCCTTGGGCGACTGGTTCGGGGGGTATGCCCTCTATGTCGTCGAGGGCATCGTCAACTTCACCTTCTCGCGTGCCGGTGACGTCCTCCAGCTCGACGGCGCGTCCCCACTGAGGGCCGGGCGGTGCACCCTCGTGGTGTCCTACGAGCTCGGGCACGGTGGTGACCCCGGGAGCATGACGCTCGCGGTCGACGACGAGGTCGTCGACACCACACGGGTGACCGGGATGTTGCCCTTCGCGCTGCAACACGGCGGGGCGGGCCTACGGCTCGGGTACGACAGCGGCTTTCCGGTCTCCCGCCGCTACACGCCGCCGGCGCGCTTCTCTGGTGTCATCCACTTCGTCAAGATCGAAACGCCGGGCGGCGCGGTGCCCCGCCCGGCCGATGCGGTTCGCTCTGCCTTGCACGGCGACTGAGATGAGGAGCGCTCATGGCGCGGTGCCCAGTCCCGCGGTGACGAACAACTCCTCCACTCCCCACGTGGCCGGAGGACTCCCCTGGGCGGCCGCCTCGACCGCCAGTCGCTGCAGAAGCGCGTTCACCGGGGTGGCGACGCCATGGAGCGCCCCCAGGAGGACGATCTCGCCATTGAGGAACTCCGCCTCTATGGACCCCGTGCCACGCACCAAGCTCTGCCAGCTCGATCCGCCGCGCCATTCACCCGAACTCGTGGTGCGCATCTGCAAGGAGTCGCCTCGGCGGATGCGGTCCTCCTCGGCGGATGCGACATCGATCCCCGCCGCCTCCAAGACGGTGCTGCCTTCGCGCTGGGCCTCGTGGGCCAAGGCGCTGCCCCGGCCGGCCGGCCCGCACAGGGCCTCCACGGCGTTGGCGAGGTTCATGAGAAGTTTGCGGTACTTCCACCGCATGATGTCGGGCCGGGCCACCGACTGGAACGTCGTGGCATCGAGCGCGTCAGCCACCTCCTGAGCCAAATAGTCGACGCCTGACGGGTAACGGCCCAGGTCGAGCAGACCGCTCACCGGGGCGGAATGAGCCTGGATGACGCCGGGCCGCAGATGGGTGGCCGGGCACATGACGCACATGGCATAGGTGTGGGGAAAGCGCCGAAGGACCCGGCGCTCGTTCTCCACCCCGTTCTGCATGCACACGATGGGTGTCCCGCTCGGAGCCGACGGCACCAGCTGGGCCAACGCATCTTCTGTGTGCTGGCTCTTCACCCCCAGCAGGACGACGGCGTCGTCCGTCCAGTCCACGTCACGAGCGTCGGTGACAACCGGTATCGGCAGCGTGACCGATTCGTCCGGTGCTTCGAGGATCAGCCCCGAGGCCAGCGCGCGGGCATGGTCACCTCGGGCGACGAGGGTGACGTCGGCGCCGTGCTGAAACAGGCGCGCCCCCACGAGTCCCCCGATCGCACCGGCACCGAACACGACAAAGCGCATGCGGCAATTTGCCACGCCGGGGCATGCCAGGCTTTACGGGTGCCCTCGCTCAACCCGGTCGTGCATGCCACCGCCCTGGTCGGAGCCATGGCCGACGTTCCTCTGCGCGTCCTGGCGGATCTGGCCGCGCCGGCCCGGGTCGACCTGGCCAAGAGCGTGCGCCGGGCCGTCGGGCTCGGCAAGGCACCCATAGCGATGTCGATGGATCCCACCGAGTCGTACCTCCCACCCGATGGGGTGGCCCGGATGGTCCACGCCGATCTCCCCTCCATGCTGATCGGCGGCATCAGTGCGCTCTTGCTGCAGACCCTGCACCCGCTGGCCATGGCCGGGGTGGCCGAACATTCCAACTACCAGGCCGACCCGCTGGGACGGCTGCGCCGGACGGCCAACTTCGTCGGTACGACCACCTTCGGCACGGCGCAAGAAGCCCACAAGGCGGTGGAGCAGGTCCGGCGCGTGCACCGGCGGGTCAAGGGCATCGCTCCCGACGGACGCCCCTATTCGGCGGGCGATCCCGAACTCGTCACCTTCATCCACACGGCCGAGCTGTCGAGTTTCCTCGAGTCGTCACGACGATTCGGCCGGCACGATCTCACCCCGGAACAGTGCGATCAGTACTACGAGGAGCTGGCTCCGGTCGCGACGGCGCTCGGCGCCGAGTGGGTGCCCCGGTCAGCGGCGGACGTGGACGACTACTTCCGGCGCATGCGTCCCGAGCTGTACGCCACGGCACAGGCGCGCCAGGCGCTCGGCTGGTTGCGCCACGGCGTGACCCGGCGCCCCAACGAGCAGGCTGTGTTCTCCGTGCTGTACGCCGCGGCCGTGAGCACGCTGCCGGGGTGGGCCCGCGCTGAGCTCGACCTCTCGACGCCGGCCCCCTTCGACCTGTTGCTCGACACCGTGGCGGTCATCCCGGCGGCGCGAGCGCTGTCGGCCGCGCTGCGGTGGGTGGCCGCGCCTCCGTCGGCGGGAGAACGACCCCGGTCGAGCGCCACGACCTGACCGGCGCACCCGCTCATCGCGGGACGAGGCCCCAGCTGGCCGACCACTTCTGGCCGGGCTGGAGGGAGAGCAGGTCCTTCCCCGTGCGCAGTGCGTTGGGGGGACAGGTCATCGGCTCTATCGCCACAGCCCGGCGCCGCCGCGCCACTTCTCCCAGCGTGTCCCCCGTGTAGACCATGAGGTAGCCGAACCCGGCGTCGGCCCACAGGGCGGCGCCGGACGTGCCGTTGGGGGCATCGAGGCTGGCCCAGGCCCGGCCCTCGCTGTCGCGCTCCAGGGCGGTGAACGGCGTGTCGAGCACGGTCGGGCCGATGAAGCGAGCGGTCGTGAAGTCGCGCTCGGTGCCGGCCACGTCCGTCACCTCCCCGGTCGGCAGGCCCCTGTCGTCGAGATCCAGCGTCTGGTGGGCCGGAAGGCGCAGGATCGCCCCGTCGACGCTTTCGGGGCCCGCGGTCAGGTAGGGATGAAAGCCCAGGCCGAAGGGCACCGGTCCGTCATCCGTGCTGTGGGCGGTCGTCGAGATGCTCAGACCCCCTCGCCCCACGTGGTACTCCATTTCGAGGAGGATCGAGAACGGGTACCCCGGTGAGGGGTGCAGCTGCAACCGCAACGACAGCTGGTTCTGATGACGGGTCTGCAGTGTCCACGGCAGCCATCGCACCAGCCCATGAATGGCGTTGCGCCGTTCGGGCTCGTCCAGCGCGGCCTGGGCTCTCACGCCGTTGAACTCGTAGCGCCCGTCGGCCAGGCGGTTCGGCCACGGGGCGAGCACCTGTCCGCGGCCGCTGTGGGACCACTCGTGGGGCCCGAAGCCGTCGATGATCGGAGTGGCCCCCACGTTGTAGACGCGCAGCGTGGCGCCGACTTCACAGACCACCACCTCCTGCTCCCCGTGGCCGATGCGCCACTGCTGGCCCGTCGGCGAAGCGACGGAGATGCGGGGCGACGGATAGGGCATGGCGCAGTGAATTGAAGCAGACCCGGAGCAGCTCCGGAGATGGGGTCCGGTGACGGCGTCGGGTGACGGCGCGGTTATCGGCCGGCGAACGGGGAGTGACACGGTGATCGGGGCGTCCCGGCCAGGGCTCTCCCGCCGCTAGGGTCCTCTCACGTGAGGATCCTCGTAACGAACGACGACGGGGTCAGCGCGCCCGGATTGGGCGCTCTGACCAGGGCGCTCCTGCGCTGGACCAAGGAATCGACCGCCTCGGGCGGCCCCTCGCACGAGATTGTCGTGGTCGCACCCAGCTCCAATTACAGCGGTGCGGGGGCCGCCGTCGGCTCGGTCACCAACGGCACGCGGATCATCTACCACCGGGCCCGGGTCGTAGGAGCCGAGGAGGTCGACGCCTTCGGGCTCGACGCCTCGCCTGCCCTTTCCGTCATCGCCGGTGCGTTGGGCGCCGTCGGTCCCCGGCCGGACCTGGTGCTCTCCGGCATCAACCATGGTGTCAACGTCGGTCGCTCGGTCCTGCACTCGGGCACGGTGGGGGCGGCGTTGACCGCGTCCCAACTCGGCATCAGCGCGCTGGCGGTCTCCATGCGGGCAGGGACGAGCGTGGATTGGTGGGAATCGGCCGCCGACCTGGCCGTCGCCCTGATTCCCGTCGTGGCCGGGGCACCGGTCTGCACCGTGCTCAACCTGAACGTCCCCTCGTTGCCGATGCACGAGATCCTGGGGCTGCGGTGGGCCCGGGTCAGCGGGGCCGGGCTCATCCGGGCGGCCACCGACAGCTGGGAATCGCCCAACAGTCCCGAGATGGAAGGGCCCGCCGCGGCCGAGGCGGCGCTGGCCCATATCGATGGCGGCCCGGCCGAGAAGGGCGAGATCGTCCTCAATGTGGGGTCACCGTTCCCGCATTCCGGTGACATGGGGTTGGCCGACCCGGGCGAGGACGCCACGCTGGTCGCACAGGGCTACGCCGCCCTCACGGCGTTGCGAGGGCCTATGTCGGACGAGGACCCGGCGCTCCGCAAGCTGCTCGACGACGGCCTGGCCGGGGCGATCGCACCGCTCGGGTTGCCCGGCTGAGGCTCTGCGTCCGGCCGCCCTCGCGGGTCACGTCTCGACGGCGAAACGGCCGTCGGGGAGGCGCACCACCCCGGCCATGTCGAAGCGGCTGTGCAGGAGTGCGGTCACCTCGTCGAGGGCGACCTCGGTGATGGACGAGCTCCCTCCCACGGGGCGTTCCACCAACACCGCCTGCTCGTTGATGAACATGGACAGGCACCGGTCAGCCCGCCGCACGCCGATCATGAGGCCGGTCACGAAGGGGGACTCGGGATGCGTGGCGGTGTACCAGTTGTTCACCTCGATGTCGACGGGCCGCACCGGCTCGGGCACGAACCCGTACATGTCCGTCCACCCGCCGTCTTGAAAGACCTGGAGGACGACTTCGGCCCCATCCTCGACGAGCCGGTAGCGCCAGCCGGACTGATCGCTCTCGACCCCGACCTCGAAAGGCACCGGATCGAGGAGGCCACCTCCGCCGAAGCCGACGTCGGCCAGCCAGGTGGCATCGCCGTCCACCACGCGCAGCAACAGGTGGTTGAGTGGGCGCGGCGTGCCCTCGGGCCCCAGGCGCACCCGCGCCAACATCGGCGCGATCTCGGTGACACCCAATGCCTCCAACGCCGAGGCCAACAGGAGGTTCTGCTCGAAGCAGTAGCCACCTCGGCCCCGGGCGACCAGCTTCTCTTCCAGGCGGTCCTGGTCCAACGTCACTGCGGTCCCGGTGGCGGGGTCGAAGTTCTCGAAGGCGATGGACGTGGCGTGGGCCCGGTGCACCTCGGCCAGTGAGCGCAGAGCCGGGAGCCCGATTCTGGCCAGGTAGCCATCGACGTCCTTCAGTGGCGCCATGGGCCTGAAGGTAACACCCGACGGGGCAGAGGTGCTCGGCGGAGGGCTACTCGTCGTGCGCGTCGGGCGTGCGGCGCTGGCGCTTCACCTCGGACCGGTGGCGCTTCTCCTCGACCCGCCTGACCTGTGAACCCTTGGTGGGCTTGGTGGGCCTCCGGGTTGGATCGACCCGCAGCCCCTCGGCCAGCCGCGCCGAGAGGCGCTCCAGGGCGACGTGGCGATTGCGTGACTGCGAACGCGAGTCGGAGGCGGACGCCCGGACCACCGGGCCGAAGCGCTCCAACAGGCGCGCCCGCTGGCGCGGGCCGAGTGCGGCGGATCCGGCCACGTCGAATTCCACCTCGACCCGGCTCAGCGTGCGGTTGGCATGTTGGCCCCCGGGCCCGCCCGAGGTGGTCGCCCGCCACGTGATCTCGCTCATCGGGATGGTCAGTGACGAGCTCACGCGCAACGTGGTGCCCGGACCAGCGGACGCGGGGGTGGTGCCCGCGGTGCGCCCTCCTTCGGCGGCCGGCTCTCGGGAGACATCGTCGGGTACCACAGAGCGAGCGTACGACCACCCGATACAGTCCGGAACATGGACTACCGCCACCTCGGAAGATCAGGCATGCTCGTCTCCGCGCTCTCGTACGGCAACTGGATCACCCATGGGAGCCAAATAGAGGAGGATGCCGCCACGGCGTGCGTGAAGGCATCCCTCGAGGCCGGCATCACCACCTTCGACACGGCGGACGTCTACGCCTGGGGTAGGGCCGAGTCGGTCTTGGGGCGCGCCCTCAAGGGCGTCCGACGCGACTCCATCGAGATCTTCACCAAGGTCTACTTCCCGACCGGCTTCAATCCCAACAACCGCGGGCTGTCGCGCAAGCACATCATCGAATCGCTCCACGCGTCGCTCGAGCGGCTCCAGACCGACCACGTCGACCTGCTCCAGGCCCACCGCTTCGACTTCGAGGCCCCGCTCGAGGAGACACTGCGTGCGTTCGACGACCTGGTGCGCCAAGGCAAGGTGCACTACATCGGGGTCTCCGAATGGACGGCCGAGCAGATCGCCGACGCCCTGCGCCTGGCCGATGACATGGGCTTCGACCGCATCGTCTCGAACCAGCCGCAGTACTCCCTGATCTGGCGGGTGATCGAGGCCGAGGTCGTCCCCTTGTGCCAGCAGGAAGGGGTGGGGCAGATCTGCTGGTCACCCTTGGCCCAGGGCGTCCTCACCGGGAAGTACCTGCCCGGCGCACCTCCCCTCCAGGGCTCGCGCGCCACGGGCGTCGAGGCCGAGGAGATGAGCTGGCTCCTCGGTGACGAGGTGCTCACGCCGGTCCAGCACTATGCCGAGCTCTGCCGTCAAGCCGGCTACACCCCCGCCTCGGTGGCGCTGGCCTGGGTGCTCCAGAACCACAACGTCAGCAGCGCCATCATCGGAGCCAGCCGGCCCGAACAGATCGCCGAGAACGTCAAGGCGCTCGATATCGAGCTGGAGCCCGACTTCGTGGCGGCGATCGAGGAGGCACTGGCGCCGACGACGCTCTTCGACCCCGCCTTCACCTTCAGCCCGAATCCACGCGAGTAGGTCCCCCGGGACCGATCGCCAGACCGATCCGCTCTCAAGTGGAGCGGAAGCGTGAGCTGAACGAGCGCACGGCGAGCGTCGAGTGCACGCGGTGCTCCTCGAAGACGCGCGTATAGCCCGTGTGCGCAATGCACCATCCCTCTGCCGTCTTGGCATAGCGGTCGGCGTAGAAGGCGGTCCCGTTGATCTCCAGGTCGGCTGCGGGCACGATGACCCGATCTTGCAGGTACCAACGCCCGATCGCCGTCGTGGGAGACAAAAGATCGATCTCGGGGTGGTGCCCATGGTGCTCGGTCACGATGTCGGGACTGCCGAGGGCCTCGGACAACCACGTCACGATGGCCGTGCGCCCCTCGAGGATGGTCTTGCCGTCCTCGTACGAGGCGGAGGCATCTGCGGCCAGGAGCTGGCCCAGCAGATCGAACTGCTTGAGATCGAGGGTGCGGAAGTAGGCGTACTTCAGCCGGCGGATGGCCTCCAGCTCCAGAGCGATGTCCACCCCAGCCCCCTTCCCTCGAGGGCCGATCTGTCGACCCGGCGTCAGGGTAGCTGGCGCCCGCCTTTGCGCAGGGGGTCGATGCACGCCACCATTCCCCCATGCCCGAGCGCCAACGGATCGCCGCCTACGGGGTGTGCCTCGACGAGACCGGACGGCTGCTCCTGGCCCGGGCGGCGCCGTGGCTGACGCTGCGCGGCCGCTGGTTCCTCCCCGGCGGCGGGGTTGACCACGGGGAGCATCCAACAGATGCCCTCCGCCGCGAGATCGAGGAGGAGTCGGGGCTGACGGTCGTGCTCGGCCCACTGCTCGACGTCCTCTCCGACGTGCGCGTCATACCCGACGGGACGAGCCTGCACACTGTGAGGATGATCTTTCGCGTGGCGTCGTGGAGCGGAACGCTCCGGGCCGAATTGGAGGGAACGACCGACGCCATCGCCTGGTTCTCCAAGAGCGAGTTGGCCGCACTCCCGTTGGCGCATTACGTCGAAGAGGTCGTGGCAAAATTCCTGTGACCCCAGAACCTGGCGACACCCGCCACCACGTGGTCATCGTCGGTTCGGGCTTCGGAGGGCTGTTCGCCGCCAAAGCCCTCCGCCGAGCCCCGGTGCGGGTCACCGTGATCGATCGCACCAACCACCACCTGTTCCAACCGTTGCTCTACCAGGTGGCCACGGGCATCCTCTCCGAAGGCCAGATCGCGCCACCGATCCGCGACGTGCTGCGCCACAACCCCGCCGTACGAGTCGTGTTGGGCGAGGTGAGCGACGTCGATCCGGGAGGGCACACCGTCGCCACCACCCTGCTCGGTGGCGCCAAGGTCGACATCGCGTACGACAGCCTCATTGTGGCCGCCGGAGCGGTGACGTCGTACTTCGGGCATGACGAGTTTCACCATGATGCATCGGGCATGAAATCCCTCAACGATGCGATGCGACTGCGGGGGCAGATCTTCGGGGCCTTCGAGCGGGCGGAATTGGAAGACGACGACGCGCGCCGGCGCGCGCTCATGACGTTCGTCGTGATCGGCGGTGGACCGACCGGCGTGGAGATGGCCGGCCAACTCGAGGAACTCTCCCGCCGGGCCCTGCAGCGCAATTTCAGGCGCATCGACCCACATATGACACGCGTCGTCCTGGTCGAGGGTGGGGACCGGCTGGTGGCACCCATGGGCGAGCGCCTCTCGCGCCTGACGGCGCGGGACCTCCAGCGAAAGGGAGTGGAGCTGCATTTCGGAGCCATGGTGACCGGCGTCGACGCCGACGGCGTCGATCTGGCCCAGTCCGACGGCACGCACCTGCGCATTGAGGCGGTCACCAAGGTGTGGGCGGCCGGCACCCGTGCCTCTCCCCTCGGCGCCAAGGTGGCCGCCGCCACGGGAGCGACGTTGGACCGTTCCGGGCGGGTCAAGGTCGAGCCGGACTGCTCGGTGCCGGGTTATCCCGAGATCTTCGTCGTGGGGGATCTCATGGCCCTCGATGATCTGCCGGCCTTGGCCGAGGTCGCCATGCAGTCGGGGGCCCACGCCGCGCACACCGTCGAACGCCGCCTCCGCGGCGACACGACGATGAAGCCCTTCCACTACCGCGACCTGGGGACGCTGGCCGTGATCTCCCGCTTCCGCGCCGTGGCCAAGATAGGCCCGCTCCAGATCGGCGGCTTCGTCGGGTGGGTCCTGTGGCTCGTGGTCCACGTCACGTTCCTGACGGGGTTCAAGAACAGGTTTGCCGCGTTGGCCCGCTGGACCATCAGCTTCGTGGGCAAGGGGCGTTACGAACGGGCGCTCACCGGGCGGTGGGTGGTCGACCAGGACATTCCGCCCGGGTCTGCGTAGGCTCCGGCGACACGCACGAGGGATGTGAGGGGAACGCCATGCCGATCAACGTGACGCCCATTGCGGGGCTGAGCGACCACATCAACGACATCCGACTCCGCACCGCCCGGATCGTCAACGAGAAGATCCTCCCCGACGAGGCGGTGTTGTGGCGCGGGCGGCAGGGCCAGGCCAGCGACGAGGAGCGGGCCGAATCGAAGGCGTTGCGCGTGAAAGTACAGGAGAAGGTCAAGGCGGAGGGACTGTGGGCCCCCCACCTGCCACCGGAGTACGGCGGCATGGGCATCGACTTCCTGGCTCACGCCTACATGAACGAGATCCTGGCGTACGCGGTCGGCGCCGCCTCCCTCTTCGGTGTGGTCGCTCCCAACTCGGGCAACCAGACGATTTTGGCCAAGTACGGCACGGCAGAGCAGAAGGAGAAGTGGCTTCTCCCCCTGGTCGAAGGGACCATGCAGTCGGGATTCTCCATGACGGAGCCGGAGAACGCCGGGTCGGACCCACGCTCCATCCGGACCAGCGCCGTGCGCGAGGGCGACGAGTGGGTGATCAACGGCCACAAGTGGTTCACTTCCAACGGCCTGTATGCGGACTTCTTCATCGTCATGTGCCGGGCGGCCGAGGCCGGCGGCGAAGACCGGCCCGGCCAGATGATGCAGGTCATCGTTCCCACATCGACCCCCGGCGTCATCATCGAGCGTGGCATCGGGATTTGGGGGAACGCGTCCTCGGACCACTGCGAGGTCCGTTACGACAACGTCCGGGTCCCGGCGGAGAACGTGCTGGGCCAGGTGGGAGATGGGCACCGGGCCGCGCAGGACCGCCTCGGTGCCGGAAGGATCTTCCACTGCATGAACTCGGTCGGCCAGATGTGGCGGGCCTTCGATCTGATGGTCGAGCGCATGCTCACGCGGGAGGTCCACGGTGGTCTCCTGAAGGACAAGCAGTTCATGCAGGGATTCGTCGCCGACAGCTACATGGACCTGCAGTCGGCGCGGCTGATGACCATCCATGCCGCTGAGAAGGTCGACAAGGGTGACCCTCAGGCCCGGACCGAGATCTCCGCCATAAAGGTCTTCGTGCCGGCGGCGTACTCCCGAGTCGTCGACAGGGCCATACAGGTGTGGGGCGCGGCCGGCGTCTCCAACGACCTGCCCCTGGCCGGCATGTACCTCACGGCGCGCACCCTGCGGATAGCCGACGGGCCCGACGAAGTGCACCGCATCCTCATCGCCAAGAACGTGCTCCACCACTACGAGAAGGGCGGGAGCTGGGACTTCGCCGGTTGAGGTGTGGTGGCGCCCTCACGTCGTAGGCCTACGACGTCGGCCTACGACGTGGGCGTGGTCAGCGGGGTGTGGCGATGAAGAGCGGGATCTGCCTGTCGGTCTTGGCCTGGTACTCCTCGTAGGGCGGGTAGGCCGCCACGGCGCGCGCCCACCACGTCGCCTTCTCGTCGCCGCTGGCCTCGCGCACGGTCACGCCGAACGGCTCGGGCCCGTCCTGCAACGAGACCGCATCCGGAGCGGCGATCAGGTTGTAGTACCAGACGGGATGCGTCGGAGCCCCGCCCTGCGAGGCCACCAGGGCGTACTCGCCGTCGTGCTCGACCCTCATGAGGGGGGTCTTGCGAATTTTGCCGCTCTTGTTGCCACGGGTGGTGATGACGATGATCGGCATATCGGTGCCCGGGAGGGTGGTGGCCTTCGTGCCCCCCGAGCTCTCGTACTCGGCGACCTGGTTCCTCACGTAGTCCATCGGGCTCGGCTCGTACGTTCCATCAAGCGACATCGCGCCACTATACGGAGAACAGGTGGAGATCCGCCCCCGCCCACGCACGGCACCGGGCATCCCTGCCCCGACAGGGATACCGCCGGCCCGTTCTGGGTATGGGCAAGAGCGGGCGCCGCCCACCACCAAGGAGATCCACCCATGGACATCGTTCGCAACCCCGACGGCACCCTCGTGGTACCCGTGCCACCGGTACGACGCCACGAGGCCGAGGACGCCGTCGCACCGGAGGCCGCGGAGGCGGCTGGACCGTCGGACCTCGCCACCACGCGGGTCCTCCACCCGGGCGAAGGCGGCTACGACGAGGCGCTCTCGGAGTGGGATCTGCAACAGAACCCCGATCGTGAGCCCGCCGTGTCGACCGTGAGCGGGCGCCAGGAGGCCATGTCACTCGTCCACACGGTGGCCGCCTCGCCGGGTGACCCCGTGGCGCCGGCCGTCGATGCGCTCGCTGACCCCGAGGCGAGCGGGGAGGCGCTGCGCCACGTGCTCGTGGGCGGCGTCCATTCCGTCGAGGACTTCGCGGCGGAGGTGGCCGAGGCCGAGGGCGGCGAGACGCTGTCCGCGCATGAGACCACGAAGATCATCGGCCAGGTGCTCTCCGAGCTCGACTCCTGAAGGGTCATGGCCCAGCGGGCCACGGATTAGCTTTGGCACCGCGAAGCGACCCGTTGACGTCATTGCTGCAAGGAGCGGACACGAATGAGCGAGTACCGATTGGACGATGGTGTGGCACACCTCTCCCTGGATGACGGGAAGGTCAACGCGGTCGGCACCGCAACCCTGTCCAGCTTGAATGAGCAACTCGATCAGGCCGAGAAGGAAGGCGCCACAGCGATCGTGCTCTCAGGGCGCGAGGGCGTGTTCTGCGCCGGATTCAACCTGGCTGAGATTCGTGACCCGGATGGGGCAATGGCGCTCCGGCGCCAGTTCATCGATTTGGTGCTCCGGATCTTCGAGAGCGACAAGCCGGTGGTGATCGCCTGTTCGGGTCACGCCATGGGCGCAGGGGCGGGACTTCTGGTGGCCGCCGACCGCCGCGTGGGTCTGGACGGCGCCTTCAAGTTGGGATTCAACGAAGCGAGTGTGGGCGTGACCATCTCCCAGGCCACCGTCGAGCTCGCCCGCTATCGCATGCCGATGCCGTGGTTCGAGTCGATCATCTCGGGCACCACATTCCCGCCGCAGCAGGCGGTGCCGGCCGGGCTCCTCGACGAGGTGGTGCAGGACAAGGAGGCGTTGCTCTCTGAGGCGTTCCGGATCGCCCGCGAGCTCGGTGCCGTCGCACCAGCCGTCTTCAAGGCGATGAAGCACGTCGCCCGCGGGGCGGTCGCCGAACACGTGCGCCGTGAGCGTGCCCTTCTGTGAGCTCTCGCTCGCTCTGCCTCCCGCAGCCGGTCCCGCCTCGAGGGCCCTACCCCGACTGAGAACCCGCATCGCTCGGCTGATCGCGCACCACGAAGTCCCCGAGGATGGCTCCGCACAACGTGGCGCTTTTCTTCGGCAACGTGCACGACAGCAACGACACATTCACGCTGGCGTCCGAGCCGAACGGGAGCTGAGGGTAGACGGCCGCTCCGGACGACGTCAGCCTGCCTCCTGACCCGGCGCCTGCACCTGTGACGCCCGCAGGGTCCCGGAAGGTCACCACATCTGGCGTGAGGATCGTCCGCTTCTCACTGGCCGCCGTCGGGCACGGCAATCCCCCTGCCTTCACATCGGCCGCCGCCGCAGAATGAGGGAACAGCGCGCAGACGACTTCGGCCCCCGGGAGATGGCCCGTGTACTCGGCGGTGACCTCGACCAGGGCAGCCCCCTTCGGCGCAAGGGTGGTGCTGTAGTCGGGACTGCCTGGAGGGTAGACGTCGAGCTTCTGGCCTCCGTCACCGGCCACCAACGCGCCGCACGCCCACCCGNNCGCCGGGCCACGAAGGGGTGCGGGTTGCTTCCGCCCGCAAAGGTGGTCGGGCACGAGATCACCGGCAGCACGGCCAGCGCCGGGCCGGAGGACGAGTTCTTGTTCGAGCCCCGCGTCGCGGCAGCGGCGCCCGCCGCACCGGACAGGACGACCACCGCGACGAGAACTCCGATGATTCCGCTGCGCCTCATGGCCTGAGCGTACCCAGCGCCACCTGGATCTCCCCTGTCAGGTGCGCCGGTCCGCCCCGGCCTCCCCGATGTGATCAGCGCGCGGGACGGCGCGCCCCGCGCCGCCTAGGAGCAGCCGCTGGTCGTCCCGCAGCTGCCGCAGACGTAGCACGAGCCGGCCCGTTGCATGGCGTTGCCGCAGCTGTAGCAGTACGGGGCGTCACGTTGCTCGGCCCGCGCCAGGGGGTAGACACCCGCAGTACCGACGGAAGGCGACGCCGGCTGGTTGGTCGGCGCCGGTGCCCCCGCACGTGCTCCGACGCCCGCTCCCCCGGCCAGGCCGTCGTCGACCAGGCCGACCGAGGGCGTGGCCATCTCCTCGACACCGGGCAGCGTGGGCTGCATGCGCTCCGACGTCGAGAAGATCCCGAGGTCGGCCCGATCCTCCACCGAGAGGTAGTCGAGGGCGATGCGGCGGAAGATGTAGTCCACCAGGCTGGTCGCAATGCGCAGCTCGGGGTCGTCGGTGATACCGGCCGGCTCGAACTTCATGTTGGTGTACTTGCGCACGTACGTGGCCAGGGGGACTTGATGCTGGAGGCCCAGGCTCAACGAAATGGAGAAGGCGTCCATGATGCCGGCCAGGGTCGAGCCCTGCTTGGAGACGTTGATGAACACCTCGCCCGGTCGGCCGTCCTCGTACTCGCCGACGGTGACGTAGCCCTCGCAGTCGGCCACCCGGAAGGCGAAGGTCTTGGAGTTCCGGCGCCGGGGCAGGCGCTCCCTGATCGCTCCCACGACCACGGAGTCGGTCTTGCGCTCCTGCTCGTGCAGGAGCGCCGCCTCGAGCTCGGCGATGCGTGCGGCCGCGGCGCGGTCCTTGGCCTCGGCGACCGACCCCGGAGGGGCGATGTCGCCGCCCATGGTGGCTGCGGCATCCGCGGCCGTGCCGGCCATTTTGGTGGTCGACAGGGGCTGGGCCACCTTGCAGTTGTCGCGGTAGATGGCCACCGCCTTGATCCCCAACCGCCAGGCGTCGATGTGCAGCTGCTCCACGTCTTCGACCGTGACGTCCTCGGGCATGTTGACCGTCTTGGAGATGGCACCGCTGATGAAGGGCTGCACCGCTCCCATCATGCGGATGTGTCCCGAGTAGTGGATGGTGTTGTCGCCCATGGAGCAGGCGAAGACGGGCAGGTGCTCGGGTGCGATGTGCGGCGCACCGAGGATCGACATGTTCTCGTTGATGTACATGACGATTTCGGCCACCTGGTCCGGCCCGTACCCGAGCTTGACGAGGGCACGGGGGATCGTCTGGTTGACGATCGACATGGTGCCGCCGCCGACCAGTTTCTTGGTCTTGACCAATCCGAGGTCCGGCTCGACACCCGTCGTGTCACAATCCATGAGCAAGCCGATAGTTCCAGTCGGCGCCAACACACTGGCCTGCGAGTTGCGCACCCCGTACTGCTCGGCCAGCTCCACCGCGTCGTCCCACGATTCCTGGGCGGCCGAGAGCAGCTCGGGCGGAACGACTTCCTCGTCGATGCGCGCCGCTTCGGCCTGGTGCATGCGCAGCACCTTGACCATCGCCTCGGAGTTGTCGTGGAAACCCGAGAAGGGGCCCATGCGTGCCGCGGTGCGGGCGGATGTGGCGTAGGCGTGCCCCGTCAGCAGCGCTGTGATCGCGGCGGCCCACGCCCGTCCGGCGTCCGAGTCGTAGGGCAGTCCTTGCGCCATGAGTAGCGCGCCCAGGTTGGCGTACCCGATCCCGAGCTCGCGGAAGGCCCGGGTCGTCTCGCCGATCTTCGCCGTCGGGTAGTCGGCGTTGCCGACGATGATCTCCTGGCCGGTGAACATGACAGCCACGCCCGCCTTGAATCCCTCGACATCGAATTCATCGTTTTCATTGAGGAATTTGAGCAAATTCATCGACGCCAGATTGCAGGCTGAGTTGTCGAGGTGAACGTACTCACTACATGGGTTACTGCCGTTGATCTTCCCCGTCAAAGGAGCGGTGTGCCAACGGTTGATGGTGGTGTCGTACTGCAATCCGGGGTCGGCGCACTCCCAGGCGGAGTGCGCGATCTGCCGGAAGAGATCACGGGCGGGCACGGTGCGTATCACCGAGCCGTCGGTGCGGGCGATCAGGTTCCAGTCCGCCCCGTCGATCACCGCCTCCATGAATTCGTCGGTGACCCGCACCGAGTTGTTGGCGTTCTGGTACTGCGTCGAATGGCTGTCCACCCCGTCGAGGTCCATGTCGAACCCGGCGTCGCGCAGGACGCGTGCCTTGCGCTCCTCGATGGCCTTGCACCAGATGAAGTCCTCCACGTCGGGGTGGTCGACGTCGAGGATGACCATTTTGGCGGCCCGGCGGGTCTTCCCACCGGACTTGATGGTGCCGGCCGAGGCGTCGGCACCACGCATGAAACTGACCGGGCCCGAGGCTGTGCCACCGCCCTTGAGTAGTTCGTGCGACGAGCGGATCTTCGAGAGGTTCACTCCCGCGCCGGAGCCGCCTTTGAAAATGACGCCCTCCTCCACGTACCAGTTGAGGATGGAGTCCATCTTGTCCTCCACCGACAGGATGAAGCAATTGTGGACGCGCAAATCAGCGCTCAAGTACTCACCGCTCTCGGTCTGGATGTCGTAGACATCCATCACACCGATCTCTTCGATGCGCTCGATCTCGAGACGCTTGGCCGGCATGGATCTGTGACCCTCGAGTTCAAGGCTCTGGAAGAGCTTCTCCTCCTTCGCCGGATCTATGAACCCTATTTCATTGGCAAATGTGACCCGATCGCCAAGTGTCCTGATCGTGAGAGACCAACAATCCTTCCTGTTGGCGCGGGCATCATTCTTACGCCGGACCCGGGAGAAGATCCCATAGCGCGAAAGCAGGGTCTGCAGCCCCCGAACGACACCTTCGGAGATCATGTCCAGGCCCACACGCGCTGAGCGCTCACCTACCACGACGTAACCCTCAGCCTGGAAAAGACTACGCAGGTAGGCCGTGACTACCGGCAAGGGAGCTTCGAACAGCCTGTCGGGGACAGTCATAGCGAGACCGCGGGTGCGCAGGTCCCACTTTTCGACAAACTCGAACAGACCGGCTCCGTAGAGTCGATTCCTGCGACAGTCAAGTGATTGATCGAGCGTCTTTACCAAGCTCTCATGTCGGTGGATGTCGCCGAATACCGAATCGATGGCCGACAAGACCCATTGACGCTCTGCCTCGGTAACGGTCATCGCCTCAATAGTCAGCGAACGATTCGTTCCCGTGTACTGGCCGACGAACCCATCGGACTGAAGCCAACCGGCAAGTGCAGCCTCTGCGACTTCTTGTCTGACAATCTCCCTGGACCCAAAGGATTCCCTGCGGTGCCAGGTGAGCGTGTCGTCGGGACGAAGCTCCGCTGCAGGAACGAACTTTCCATATCGGTCGTCGCTCGCCTTCCAGACGAGGTGATCATTCGTGACATCAAGTTGGTGCCCCGACTTGGTATGTATCCGCAATACTGGCTTCGTACCGTTGTGCTTGACGGCCAGGATACGCGTGATCCCATCTGCGTCGAATACCTTTCGACCGACGGCCTTCTCCTCGACAAGTCGACCGATCGGCACGGGGCCATCAGGGGTGCTTACGAGCGCGTGAAAGGGCTGGCAGGCGCTGCCCTGCTGCGGCACGCCCGGCACGCCGATGTTGAACCACACCGGGGAGTTGAAGGCCGCCTTCTGATGGATGATCAGATGCTTGAGCTCGTGGTTGAAGATCTGGGCTTCGTCACCGTCGACGAAGTAGCCGTCCTTCAGTCCCCAGGCGGTCAGCGTGTCGGCCACCCGGTCGGCCACCTGCTTGAGCGACCACTCGCGCTCGTCGGTGTTCAGCGTCCCCCGGAAGTACTTCTGCGCCAGGATGTTGGTGGCGTTCAGGCTCCAGAACTCGGGGACCTCGACGCCCAGCTGCTCGAAGGCCACCTTGCCGTCCCGGTAGTTCGTGATCCGGGCGTCGCGTCGCTCCCAGCGCACCTCGTCGTACGGGTGCACACCGGCGGTGGTGAAGTGGCGCCTGATTCCTATCTCGGATCGCTGGGGGGCGATGGCCATAACGCTGGGATCCTCCTCGTTTTCTCGGTCTGGGCCGACAGCGGCGCCAGCCCCCAAGGTGCGGAACCAGCGTCTCCCGGCGTACGTCGACATCCTGTGCCTGGGGAAGGTACGTACAGCCTAACCACAAGATGTAGTGGTCCACCCGCCGGAGAGACACGAGATGCTGTGTTCATTACAGCACTGTAGTTACGCCCTTGTCAACGAAAGGACGCCTCCATCGGCGCAGGTCAAAGGCTGCTCGCGATGGTTAGCGCGAGCGCCCTGCCCCGCTCCGCCCGACACCCCGGTTTCGACCGTCGCCCACCCTGCCGACCCTTCCCCGACACCGGATTTTCGCGTTCACTAGCCTCCCGCCATGGGCAACGTGGTGGCCATCGATGCCGGCACGACGGGCATCCGCGCGGTAGTCGTCGACGAGCGCGCCCAGGTGGTCGACGTCGCCTACCGGGAGCTCACGCAGTACTTCCCCCACCCGGGGTGGGTGGAGCACAGCCCGGTCGAGATCTGGGATGCGGTGTGTGCCACCCTGGCCGAGGTGGGAGGCCGCCTCGCCGATGCGGGCCGGACCGTGGCGGCCATCGGCATCACCAATCAGCGCGAGACCCTGGTGGCGTTCGACCGCTCCACGGGACGCCCCCTGCACCAGGCCATCGTGTGGCAGGACCGCCGCACGGCCGCCATCTGCGCCGAACTGGAGCGCCAGGGCCATCTCCCCATGGTGCGGGCGAGCACGGGGCTGATGCTGGACCCGTATTTCACCGCCTCGAAGATCACCTACCTCCTGCGCCACGGGGAGCTGGCCCTCTCCCCCGAATCCGCCGACCTGGCCTTCGGCACGGTCGACAGCTGGGTGCTGTGGAACCTGACCGGGGGGACGCAGGGGGGCGAGTTCGCCACGGACCCGTCCAACGCCAGCCGGACCATGCTGCTCGATACGGCCACCCTCGCCTGGTCCGACGAGCTCTGCGCGCTCTTCGGCGTGCCCCGGCACACGCTGCCCGAGATCCGGCCCTCGGCCGGGCGGTTCGGCACGACCCGCCTGCCTGACCTCGGCCCGGCCCGCGGCGTCCTCGACGGCCTCCCCGTCGCCGGCGTGCTGGGCGACCAGCAGGCCGCGCTCTTCGGGCAGTGCTGCTTCGAGCCCGGCATGGTCAAGGTGACCTACGGCACGGGCAGCTTCGTCCTGGCCCATGCCGGGGGGTCACGGCCCGCCGCCCCCGATGGGCTCACCGTCAGCGTGGCCTGGGACCTCGGCGCGCACGGGGGCGAGGGGCGGGAGGCGGTGGCGTACGCGCTCGAGGGGTCGACCTTCGTCTCGGGCGCGGCCATCCAGTGGTTGCGCGACGGCCTCGGCATCATCGACGACGCCGCCGAGGTCGGCCCCATCGCCGAGTCGGTCGGCGACAGCGGAGGGGTGACGTTCGTGCCCGCCCTGACCGGGCTGGGCAGCCCCTGGTGGGACCCGGCGGCACGCGGCACGATCACCGGCCTCACCCGGGGCTCCGGGCGGGCCCAGATCGTCCGGGCCTGCGTCGAGGCCATGGCCTTCGCCGTGCGCGACATGACCGATGCCATGGGGGCCGCCTCGGCCTACCCCCTGTCCTCCCTGCGGGCCGACGGGGGTGCGGCCGCCATGGACCTCCTCCTCCGCCTCCAGGCCGAGCAGAGCCGGATGCCGGTGGCCCGGCCACGGTCCACCGAGTCCACCGCGTTGGGCGCCGCCACCCTGGCCGGCCTCACCGAAGGCATGTGGGGCTCGCTGGACGAGCTGGCCGGCCTCTGGCGCATGGCGGCGCAATTCGAGCCCGAGTGGCCGGCCGGGCTGACCGAAGCGCTCTACGCCGTCTGGCGCCGGGCCGTCGACCGCTCACGGGGCTGGGCTGCCCCGCAAGCCTCGGAGGCACCCCCGAACGGGAGCGTGAATAAAACAAGATAATCCTTGTTATAATCCTCGCAGGGAGCGAATCCCTCGTTCGAGAAGGGTGGACACCATGAGCGTGGCGATCGTGACAGGTGCATCTCGTGGACTCGGGCAGGCGGTGGCCGAGGGGCTGGCCCGCGAGGGCTGGTCGCTCGTCATCGACGGCCGGCATCCGGCGGCACTCGAGGATGCGGCAGCCGAGCTGGGCCCGCTGCTGGCGCCGGGGAGGGCCGTACGGGCGGTGGCCGGCGACATCACCGACCCGTCGCACCGCCGAGCCCTGGTCGGCGCGGCGGCCGAGCTGGGCGGGCTCGACCTGCTCGTCAACAACGCCGGGACGCTCGGGGCGTCGCCCCTCCCGTCTCTGGGCGACTACCCCTTGGACGACCTGCGCGTGGCGCTCGAGGTGAACGTGGTGGCACAACTCGGCGTGGTCCAGGCCGCCCTCCCCCTCCTGACGCAGTCGCCCCATCCCCGGCTGCTCAACGTCACCTCGGACGCCGCCGTGGAGCCCTACGAGGGCTGGGGTGGCTACGGCGCCGGGAAGGCGGCGCTCGAGCACCTCGGTGCCGTGCTCGCCGTCGAATATCCGTCCGTCGCCGTGTGGTCGGTCGACCCCGGCGATCTCCGCACGGCGATGCACCAAGAGGCGTACCCGGGCGAGGACATCTCGGACCGTCCCGAGCCGGCCTCCGCCGTGGCCGCCTTCCTGGCGCTGATCAACAGCGATCGCCCGAGCGGTCGGTACCGGGCCAGCGAGCTCGTCGACGCCGGGGTGTCGGCATGACGCCGGTCCCCACCGCGACCAGGACCGGCGCGATCGGTGCGGGCGCCGGTGCAGGCGCTGCTGCGCGTGCGGGTGCGGGTGCGGGTGCGGGTGCAGGTGCGGGTGCAGTGATGACCGGTCCCCGCCCCGCGCTTCCCACCTTGCATCCTCTGTCGTTCACGCTGCCGCCCGCGCTCGAGGCGCCGTCACCGCCCGAGTCCCGTGGCATGACCCGCGATGCCGTGCGCATGCTGGTGGCGTACAAATCGGACGGCACCCTGGTGCACTCCCACTTCTCCGAGCTGCCCCGGTTCTTGGACGAGGGCGACCTGGTCGTCCTCAACACCTCGGGCACGTTGGCGGCGGAGGTCGACGGGATCGGCGAGTACGGACAGCGCGTGCAGATCCATCTCTCCACCCAACTCCCTGCCGGGTTGTGGACGGTGGAAGTGCGCAAGGGAGGAGAGGCGTTCCTCGACGCCGAGCCCGGAACGAACATCGAGCTGGCGGGCGGCGGGTGCGTCCGCCTGCTCACGCCGTACTCGGCCGGCCCGGGAGGCGCCGGCGTCCGGCTATGGGTCTCGCTGATCGACACCCCCGAGGCGCTGCACACCTACCTGGCTCGCCACGGACGTCCCATCCGCTATGGCTACGTACGCGGAGACTTTCCCCTCGCCGCCTACCAGAACGTGTACGTCACCGAGCCCGGCTCGGCCGAGATGCCCAGCGCGGGGAGGCCGTTCACCCCCGAAGTCCTCACCCGGTTGGCGGCCAAGGGCGTCGGCGTGGCACCGCTGCTCTTGCACACCGGTGTCGCCTCCCTCGAAGCGAGCGAGCCGCCCTACGCCGAGTACTTCAGGGTGTCCTCGGCCACCGCGCACCGGGTCAACGACACCCGCCGACGGGGCGGGCGCGTGCTGGCCGTCGGCACCACCGTGGTCCGGGCCCTCGAATCGGTGGTCGACGAGCACGGCCACGTGCACCCCGGTGAAGGCTGGACGCAGACCGTCGTGTCGCCGGCGCACCCCGTCCACTCCATCGACGCCTTCCTCACCGGATGGCACGAGCCCGAGGCGTCCCACCTCGCCATGCTGGAGGCCATCGCGGGACGACCGCTCCTCGAAGCCTCCTACGCGGCCGCACTCGAAGAGGGCTACCTGTGGCACGAGTTCGGCGACGTGCACCTGATCCTGCCATGACCGACTCCCCACTCGATACGTTGCCGACGACACGGCGGGCCATCCTCAACCTGCTCAAGCGCCAGGGCCCGTTGGCGGCCAACGAGGTTGCGCACGCGCTTGGCCTCACGCCGGCCGCCGTGCGGATGCAACTGGTCCGGCTCGAGGACGACGGGTTGTTGGCGCGGGACGACTCGGCACGTGACGCCGCCGGTCGAGGCCGGCCGGCGCACACCTACACGCTCACCTCCGCCGCGGAGGCCCTCTACCCCAAGCGCTACGGCGATCTCACCACCGAGCTGCTCGGCTATCTCGGGGGTCCCGATGGCGAGCAGGTGGACGAGCTGTTCGAGCGCCGCCGGCAACGGCGCGTCGACGGCGCGCTGCCCCGCCTGGCCCCCCTCGCCTTCGACGAGCAGGTGGCCGCCCTCGCCGCCATTCTGGACGAGGACGGCTACCTGGCCGATGCGGCAAAGGAGGAGGACGGGAGCTGGCTCATCACCGAGCACAACTGCGCCATCCTCACGGTGGCCCACGGCTTCTCCCAGGCGTGCTCGAGCGAGCTCTCGTTCATTCGCGATGCCTTGCCCGGTGCCACGGTCGAGCGGGTGGCCCATCTGATGGACGGCGCGCACGTATGTGCCTACCGCATCACTCCCGCTGCGGCACCCGCCCCCGTTACGGCGTAGTCGTCATCGGCGCGATATCGAGCACGACGGCGCCGTCGACTTCGTGGATCTCGTTGCGCAGGAGCTCGACGAGGTGCGCGCCGCCGAGCTCGATCATGAACTCGTCCACTGCGTTGCCGTCCACCCGCTCGAGGATGTGAATGGCGACGATGTCCCCACCTACAGCGCCGATGCGACTGGCCACCAGTCCCAGTGCGCCCGGGCGATCGGGCAGTGCGATGCGAACGAGGTATTGGGCCATGGCGCAGAGGCTAGGCGATCAATGTAAACAGGCTGTTTCAGCGAGCNNGGATCGTCCGGATTCACCGGAGGCGGCATTTCCATGGGGCGGCCGAAGCGGATGATCACGTGTTTGAACGGCCGCATGATCTTCGAATTGACCGGCTGCACCTCGACCGTGCCCACGACGCCGACGGGGATGACGGGCACCCCGCACTCACGCGAGAGGCGGGTCACGCCGGTGCGCCCCTTGTGCACGTAGTCGTCGAGCGTGCGCGTCCCCTCTGGGTAGAGGCAGAGCAGGCGACCCTTCCCGAGCACCTCGGTCCGCGCCGTCTCGAGCGCCCGCTCGCTGGCGCTCCCCCCACTGCGCTGGATCGGGATCTGCCCCGCGGCCCGGAAGAACCACGCCGTCTTCTTTGAGTCGAAATACTCCGCCTTGGCCAAGAACGTCACTTTGCGCGTCACGACGAGAGGGATGAAGAACGAATCACAGAACGACTGGTGGTTGGCGGCCAGGACGGCCGGCCCCTTCTTGGGGAGGTTCTCCCGCCCCTCGACCTTGATCCGCCACAGCACGAAGAAGATCGGGCTGAGGAGTCCCTTGAGCACCCAGTACGCCACCGGTCCAAACGTAGTCCCGACCCTCCCCGTCCCGCCGGGGTGCGACACGCGGCCAACCGATGTGGTGAACTGCGGGGCCGGGCCAGGGGGCCCAGGGGAGGTGGCCATCATGTCCATGCAATCGAGCGTCGCCCAGCCGTTCCTGTCGGGGCTCTTCTTCGGCGAGTGCCCCCGCTGGCACGAGGGCCGGCTGTGGTACTCGGACTTCTACGACCACGGCGTCTTCTCCGTCTCACCCGAGGGGGACCGGCGCACCGAGGTCGAGTTCGAAGGTGAGCCGGCGGGTCTGGGCTGGCTACCCGACGGACGGCTCCTCATCAACTCGCGCCTCGACCGCGCCGTCATCCGGCGCGAGGCCGACGGGACGCTGGTGCGCCACGGCGAGCTGACGCCCTGGGCGCAGGGTCACGCCAACGACATGGTCGTGGCGAGCAACGGCCAGGCCTACGCGGGGAACTTCGGCTTCGAGCTCACCCAGGAGTTCGACGGCAAGGTGCGGCGCGCCAACATCGGCCCCACCTCCCTGGTGCGGGTNNGTGATCACCGCCGACGGGGCCACGCTCGTCATCGCCGAGAGCATGGGGGGCTGCCTCACCGCCTTCGACCGCAGCCCCGACGGCACCCTGTCCGGGCGCCGCCAATGGGCCGCGCTCCCCGAGGGCTTCGCACCCGACGGGATGTGCCTCTGCGCCGACAACACCATCTGGGTGGCCAACGCGCTCGGGGCCGAGTTCGCGCGGGTGGCCGAAGGAGGCGACATCCTCGAGCGGATCAGCACGGCGACCGGTCTCGGCAGCTTCGCCTGCATGCTCGGCGACGAGGACCGCACGACGCTCTACATGGTCACGGCCGCAACCAGTGATCAGGTGAAAGCCCAGGAGAAGCGCACGGGCTGTATCGAGACGGCGCGCACGACCGTCCCGGGGGCGGGACTGCCGTAGGGCTCAGCCCAGCTTGGTCAGCGCGCTCCGCAGGTTGCGCACCGCTTGGCTGATGCGTTGCTCGTTCTCGATGAGCGCGAACCGCACGTGGCCGTCCCCACCGGGGCCGAACCCCACGCCGGGCGACGTCGCCACGTCGGCCTCTTTCACCAGATATTTGGCGAACTCGAGTGAGCCCATCTCGCGATAGGGCTCGGGTATCGGAGCCCACACGAACATCGTCCCCTTCGGGGGGACCAGATGCCATCCGATGCGATTGAGGCCGTCGCACAGGGTGTCACGACGGGACTTGTAGATCTTGTTGATCACCGCCGGGTAGTCCGGTGCCTCGTTCATGGCCACGATGGCGGCGATCTGGATGGGCTGGAACGTGCCATAGTCGAGGTACGTCTTCAGCTTGGTCAACGCCTGCACGATCTCGCTGTTCCCCACCACGAAGCCGACGCGCCAGCCCGCCATGGAGAAGGACTTGGTCATGGTGTAGAGCTCGACGGCGACGTCCTTGGCCCCGGGCACTTGCAGGATCGAGGGTGGTTCGTAGCCGTCGAATCCGATGTCGGCATAGGCGAAGTCGTGCACGAGGATCACTTCGTGCTCCCGGGCGAACGCCACCAGGCGCTCCATGAAGGAGAGGTCGACGCAGGCCGTGGTCGGATTGTGGGGGAACGAAAGCACGATGACCCGGGGCTTGGGCCACGACTCCTCCCAGGCGTGCATCAAACCGTCGAAGAACGCATCACCGGGATCGGGGGCAGCGGTCCCGTCGACATCGACGGAGGGGCCGTTGAGCGGCACCTGGCGGACGTCGGCGCCGGCGAAGAGCGGCCCCCAGATGTGGATCGGGTACGACGGGGACGGCACGAGCGCGGTGTCCCCGGGACCGACCAGCACCCACATCAGATGTGAGAACCCTTCCTTGGCCCCGATGGTGGTGACGACCTCGGTTTCGGGGTCCAGTTCCACGCCGAACTTGCGCAGGTAGAGGTCCGTGATGGCGCTGCGCAGCTTGGGAATCCCGCGCGAGGCGGAGTAGCGGTGGTTGCGCGGGTTGTGGGCCGCCTCGGCCAGCTTCTCCACCGCGACATCGGGCGAGGGCAGGTCCGGGTTGCCGAACCCGAGGTCGACGACGTCGAGACCGGCTCGCCGGGCCTCGTCCCGCAGATCGTTGATGGTGGCGAAGACGTATGGCGGTAGACCATTTATCCGGCGGAACTCCATCTTGGGAGTCTACGACCCGGTTTCAGGGTCGCCGGACGATGCCCAAACCCCGTCCGTCGGCGTGCCGGCCGCACGTGCCGCGGCAACGAGGAGGTCGGGGTCGACGGGCGAGGCGAAGACCACCCAGCTGGCTCCGGCCGCAGCCAGATCGGTGACCGTGGCCATGAGGACGGCCTCATCCTTGGGCGGCGAGCCCCCCCAGGTCACTTCCACCGCCCGTGGTCCCTGGGAGCGGCCGGCCACCAGATCCGGCTCGGCGTTCCACACGTTGAGCGCCACCGCGGCCGCCCGCGCCTCTTCGGTCCGAGCCGCCGCCCCACCGGCCACCCATACCGTCAGGCCCCGGTCACGCAAGGCCCGCGCCACGTCGACCATGTCGGCGCGTCGCTCGGCGGCCGGGGCATAGGGGATGCCATAGGCCCGGTTCTCCGCCTCGCTGAGCCGATCTCCCGTGCCCAACCCCGCAATGACGCGTCCGGGGGCCAGGTGGGCCAACGCAGTGAACTGGCCCAGCAGCACGGCGTTGGGGACGAGACCGACGCGCGCCACCAGCGTCCCGAAGAAGGGGCCGCCGGCGGCGGTCGGAGAATCCTTCACCGTGGCCGCGAGGGTGGCCAGGAGCGGGAAGGGGGCGAGCGCCGGCCGATCCGGCTGCCCGATGGGCCACAGATGGTCGTAGCAGAACACGCCGTCCACCCCGGCCGCGAAGGCCCGGTGGGCCACGTCGAGGGCTTCGTCGGGCGTCTGCCTGAACGTCGGCAACACGACGCCGACGGCGATCACTCGAGGCCCCCCGCCCGCGCCCCCAGCGCCGCGCCCACCGCGCCGGCACGCTCCCCGAACGCCGCGGGGACGATGACCGTCCCGGGTCGGGTCGAGCCACCCTCGACGAGCTCGGCGAAGGCGCGGCGGGTGGGACCGAGGAGGAGGTCGCCCACCCCGACCAGACCGCCCCCGAGGACGATGCACTCGGGGTCGACCACGCACGCCAGGTTGGCGAGGCCAAAACCGACCCACCATCCGACCTCTTCGACCACGCGCCGTGCGTCCGGATCGCCCGACAGGGCGGCGGCCGTCACGTCCTCGCCCCGCACGCTCTCGGGATCGCCCCCGGAGCGCGCGACGACCCCGGGCAACGCGCCGGCCAGCGCCGCTTCCCGTGCCAGAAGACCCAACCCACCCCCCGAGGCGAACCGCTCCCAGCAACCCCGCCGACCGCACGGGCACGGGGGGCCGGCCGGGTCGACGACCATGTGGCCGATCTCCCCGGCGAAACCGTGCCCGCCCACCTGCACCCGTCCGTCGATGACGATCCCTCCGCCGATCCCGGTCCCCAGCGTCACCATGACCACGTGCCGGTAGCCCGTTGCCGCACCGATCCGGTGCTCGGCCAGCACGGCGAAGTTGGCGTCGTTCTCGATGACGACCTTGCGACCAGGCAGGCGTTCTCCGATCAGGACCCGCCAGTCCACGCCTTGACCCTGAGGGAGATTGGGTGAGAACCGCAACCGGCCGGCACGGTCCACCATGCCGGGGGCCCCCACACCGACGGCTCGTGCGCCCCAAGGTGCGTCGGCGGCTCCCGCGGACCCCGCCCCCACCGCGGCCTCGAGCTGGGCCACCACCTCCGCGACGGCATCGGCCACCGCTGCGCCCTGGTCGCCGATCTCGGTGGGGGAGGCCCCCTCGAGCGGTGTGCCGGACCGGGGGGTGGCCACCCGTGCCTCGGCCACCACCGCGTCGGCGGCGTCAAGGGCGATGCCGAGAACCTTCGTCCCGCCGATGTCGACTCCGAACGCCACGCCGGCGTCCGCCGACGAGCCGCCCCCGGACCTCATGCCGAAGACTCGACCCGTGCCTTCAGCTCACGCATGGCCGTCGACATGATGCGACTCTGGGCGCGCATCTTGATGAAGCCAGGGATGGGCACCCGCAGTTCGGCCTCGAGGTGGTACGTCACACGGGTGCCCGAACCCTCACCGGGGTCGAAGACGTAGCTCCCGTCCAACTTCGAGGTGATGTCGCCTTTGGTGAGCTTCCACGAGAGGACGTGCGGGGCCTCGGAGAAGTCGTAGCGCAGGGTGTAGCTCGTGCTACGCCCGAACGCGGCGGCGCGGAACGTGACCAGGACGGGGCGACCCTGATCGTCGCGCTCGTCCACGACGATCTCTTTGATGTCGGCGGCCCATTCGGGGTACCGCTCGATGTCCGCGGCAACAGAGAAGCATCGCTCAGGCGATGCCGACACCGACATGTGTTCGGTGGCTTGATCGGCCACGATCTCGTGTTCCTCTCTTGTCAACCTGCCCTCAGGCTCGGGCAGGGAGGGTCAGCCTGCCACTTTCGCCAGGGTGCTGGCCAGCCTAGAAGCGAGAACGTCGTAGTCGTAGGATGCCTGGACGCGGGCCCGGGCGGCCCGGCCCATGCGTTTCCGGAGCTTGGGCTCGGCCAGCAGGGTGCGGAGCGCCTCGGCCACCCGGCCCGGATCTTCGGGGTCGTGCACCACCAGGCCCGTCTCGCCGTGCACGACGGCCTCGGCCGCTCCCCCGCTGTCGCCCGCCACCTGTGGCACACCGGCGGCGGCGGCCTCCAGAAAGACGATGCCGAACCCCTCTTGCTCGAGCCCCAGCCAGCGGTTGCGACAGGCCATGACGAAGACGTCGGCCGCACCCAGGAGAGCGGCCCGGTCGTCATCACTGACGCGGCCCAGCAGCGAGACCGAAACCAGGCTGGAGGCGGCCTGACGGCGGAGCGCCTCCAGCTCTCGACCCACGCCTCCGATCGCCACCACCAGATCGGGGTACGAGGGGGCCAACCTGTCGGCCGCGGCAATGAGCACGTCCATCCCCTTGCGCGGGACCAGCCGGCTCACGCTCACGATCAGGGGCCCGCGGCCCGGCAGCTTCAAGCGGGCCCGTGCCGCCCGCCGTTGGGCGGCCAACAGCGGCGTGATGGCCGTGGTGTCGACACCGGGCGGTATTTCGGCCACGGTTGCCGCGATGTCGCCCGCGGCCCGACGCCCTTCCGAGGCCGGGTAGCTCCCGGCCGAGATGACCAACGACGAGCAACGCAACACGTGTGCCAGCGCGGCACGCGCCCCGGGCACCCGCCCCGGCACGGTGACTTCGGCCCCGTGGAGGATGACCCCGTAGGGCACACCCAGTCGGGGGCCCAGGAGCCCGAGCGGAACGGCGGGGTCCAGCAGCACGAGGTCGATGCCGTGCTCGTCGATGCAGCGGCGCACACGCGCCAGGGCGTGCGGCGTCGGGAGGTAAAGGGTCGACTCGGGCACCCGCTCGATGACGACCCCGTGCGCTTTCTGCTCGGCATCGAAGGCGGGGGCATCGGGGTGGGACGACGCGGTGAGCACCACGAAGGATTCCGGATCGAGGCGCTTCCACAACTCCCAGAGGTAACTCTGGATGCCACCCACCTTGGGCGGGAAGTCATTCGTCACCAACAGGTGACGACTCATAGGGGCAGCCAGCCCCGGGTGGGGCGGTACCCGATCCGCTTCGACGTCCGGGCGCTAACCGGCGCGGGTGCGAAAGCGCAGGGACGGGACCAGGCCCGCCCGCTCGAGCATGCGCATCGCACGCGCCTCGTCGGCGTCGATGACCACCGCGTCATCGGGCTCGCGGCCCAGCAGAAAGGTGACGACGCAGTCGTCGCAGGCGTTGGTCCCCTGGAGCTCGCAGCATTCGCAATCGATTGTGAGCGGTCCCGTCGTGTCCGGGCTGAACAGGTGTAGTTCGGGCATGATCGCG
Source organism: Acidimicrobiaceae bacterium (assembly GCA_003160635.1). GTDB lineage: Bacteria > Actinomycetota > Acidimicrobiia > Acidimicrobiales > RAAP-2 > Bog-473. The sequence continues at coordinate 53,326 of PMLV01000284.1, forward strand.
GCCCTCCTTCTTGTGCCCACAGCATGGCGGAGGGTTGTGACACTGCAGCCGTGAGCCGGTGCCGGGCGTTCACGGGTTCTCCCCGAGGGCGTGGCGCGTGGCCCGCACCGTTTCACCTATTCCCCAGGCCACACCCTCGGTTCGGACGACGCCGGCCGCCACCACCGCCAGGAAGGGCGGGCCACCCACGCGATAGTCGCGGAAGGCCTGCGAGCTCATCACGGTCAGAGTGTCCGCGGGGTCGAGGGCGGCGACGGCCCGCACATCTTCGAGCTCGGGGCCCTTCGTCACCAGGACGACCCGCACCCCCTCGGGCAGGGATTGGCGCAACGCCACCGTCCCTTCCCACAGATCACGGCAGCCCTGGCACGACGACGAGAGAAAGACGAGGAGGACCGGGTCCGACGCACCGACGATGGCGACCTTCACGGTCTCGCCCGCAGGAGTGAGGCCTTCGATGTCGGAGGGTGCGGTGGCCGGGTGGTCCCGGTACGTCGGGATGGGCCGGACCCGGCGCAGGATCTCGGCCGGCGGCGGGTCGTTCACGGGGTCCGTGACGGTGCGCCCGGTTCCCCATGCTCCAGCTCTCCGGCCTCGATCTCGACCACGCTGCGTCCGTGGCCACACCAACGACACACGACCTCGTCGACATGGTGGGAGAGAACCGTCGCCTCTTCGATCTCGAGCTCGCCTCCGACGGTGTAGTGATGGAACGCTTTCGTCGTCTGAGAGGTCGTGACGTCGAAGCGGGTCACGTTGCCGCAGCTGTCGCACCTGTATCGAGGAATGCCCACCGGCACCACGGTAGTCGCCGCCAAACGGCGACCCCGTAGGGCTAGATGCGGCTGAGGAGCTCGGCCTTCTTGGCCGCGAACTCCTCCTGCGAGATGATGCCTCTCTGGCGCAGGTCGTCGAGCTCGATGAGCCTGTCCCGAATCTCTGCGGGCCCGGCTCCATGGGGTGGCGCAGGACCCGTCGTGGAGGCGGGGGGCGGGGCGGGTGCCGGGGGCGGGTCGTCCTCGTGGTCCTGCGCCCCGACCGTCGGCACGCCGAACGGGGGTGTCGCGGGCCCTTCGTCACGGGCCGCCTTCGCGCGCGAGGAGCGCGCGTCGATATCGCGCAGCTCGGCCGGAATGGGCTCGGCGCTGCCGCCCCCGGTGAGCTCGTTGATCTGACTGTTGATCACCCGCTGGACGATGCCCGGCTTTCGGACGAACTCGAGCACCACTGCGTCGTCCTCGCCCTGGACGTCGATGATCAGTCGCCCTGTCCCCAGCGCGCGTTCCCAGAGCTTCTGGGAGAGGTTGATCTCGGTGATCCGCTGGAGGCGGAGCTGCACGATGTCCCGGTCCAATATGCCCCGGCGCACCAGGATCCGGGTCGTGGTCAGCGCCAGCGTGTAGAGGCGCCAACGCAGAAGTCGACCGAGGAGCCAGACGATGGGGATGGCGGCCAGAGCCCACAAGACGTCGGCCAGCCAATTGGGTGTGGACGGGGCGGCGACGAGGATGGCGATCACCACGGCCACCGCTCCGACGGCGGCGGCGAGCGGGCCGGCAAAGAAGATCCAGTGCGGGCGCAGCTCGACCAGGAACTCCTCGTCGTCATTGAGGAACCTGCGTGGCAACGGCACGGCACTGAGAGTAGTTGCGACGCCCACCGGAGCGCTGACGGTGCGACGCACGGCCCAGAAATGCGGCGGTGCGGCCCCCATTAGCCTGGGCCACATGCCGTATGCCGAAGTTGCCCCAGACGAGATCCGAGCCCGATTGTCGCGGGGCGAGGATGTGTTCCTGCTCGACGTGCGGGAGCCCGACGAAGTGGCGGAGTGGGCGTACCCGATCGGGGTCAACATCCCGCTCGGCCAACTCGGCGACCGGGTGGGAGAGCTCCCCCAGGGGAAGACCATCGTCGTGGCGTGCGCGGCAGGGGTTCGTTCGGCCAAGGCCGCCACGGCCCTCAGCCAAGCCGGGTGGGCGGCCGAGAACCTCACGGGTGGAGCCGCCGCCTGGGCGGCCACCGAACCCGAGACGACCTGAACCGGCGCCGGCGCCGGCGGCGTCGCGTCCGTCAGGCTCCGGCTGCCGCGGCCAGGCGCAGGTAGTGCCACGCCCGGTCGGGCGCCAGCCCACCGCACAGGGGCTCGAGTGCCAGCACCTTTCCCTCCGCCACCAACTCGGCGGCCCGGGACGGGGTGTAGATGCGGTAGCTCTTGCCTTCGCGCCGCAGCTCCTCGACGGTATCGGCCTCGGAAAGCGAGGTGATGCCCGACTTTCCCGCCTTCTCGTTCCACGCCCGGTAGAGACGAATTTCCTGCAGCATCCGAGGTCCGAGCTCGTCCCAGGCCGCGTCGAGATCCTCCGCCACGAATTCCGTCGTGACCGAGTCGGCAGCTGGGATCTGACAGCCCGGCGCCGCGATTCCCGACCGTTGCGCCTCCTCCTCGTACGCCACGGCCAAATCGTCCTGGTGGGCTTCGGCCAGGAGGAGCAGGCCATGGCGTGCCGCCCGCCGCGCCGCAGCAACGCTGTGCCCGCCGTAGGCCAGCGCCGGTCCTCCCGCCGTGGCGGGACCCGGGGTGACCCGAAGCTCACCCCGGCCACCGTAGGTGAACGGCAGCGCGGTCCAGGCGCGTCGGAGCGTGACCAACAGCTCTTCCATCTGTTCCGCCCGGGCGCTCGGATCGACCCCGAAGAGTTGATACTCCTCGTCGCGGTATCCCATGCCGATGACACAGAACACCCGACCCGAGCTCACGTGATCGAGCACCGCCAGGTCTTCAGCCAGCCGCACCGGGTCATAGAGCAGGCCGAGAAGCGCGGCGATCACGATCGGGGTGGTCTTCGTGCGGGCAGCCATGGCCGACGCCAGGAGCAAGGGAGAGGGCAGGTAGCCGTCCGGCGATCCGTGGTGCTCCGACAGGACGGCAGCCACATTCCCGTGGGACTCGCCCCACTCAGTCATGTCGATCGCCGCCTGGTACGCCGCGGTCAGCGAGGCTGATCGTTCGGCCGCCACGGTGACGTCGTCGGGGATGCGCATGGAGAACCGGAGCTGGTACATCGCCCCAGCATTGCCGATCGCTCCCCGATCACGGCACGGATCCGGGGCGGGGCGGCTAGGAGTGGGGCTGGTGGGGATCGAACCCACGACCGAGGGATTATGAGTCCCCTGCTCTAACCACTGAGCTACAGCCC
>PMLV01000282.1 GCA_003160635.1 Acidimicrobiaceae bacterium
AACGGGTGCAACAGCGAGGCTAGGGCACGGCTCCCTCTGTCCTTGACGAGCCCGAACGGGCGTCGTTGTTCGTCATGGCCAATGTCGGCACGGGATCTCGAGTGTGGTCCACCGGGCGGAAGGGTCGGACGATAGTGGCGAGTTCTTCCCCTGAAATAGTCTCGCGTTCAAGCAGGGTCGCAATCACCGCATCGAGTGCCGCACGATGTTCCGCGAGCAAATCGTGTGCTCGGTTCTCCGCTTCAACGAGGAGGCGGCTTACTTCTTGATCAATCAGCTGCTGCGTCGCTTCAGCGTAGGGCCGAGATTGCCCGGGCAATTGAGTACTCGTGTCAGCAAGACCGTCCGAACCGTAGCCGATCGGTCCCAATAAGGGTGAGAGCCCCCAGTCCCTGACCATTCTGACGGCCAGATTTGTTGCGCCTGTGAGATCAGAGGAGGCGCCTGTGGACGCTTCGCCGATCACCAGCATCTCCGAGGCGCGACCACCGAGTCGAATGGCCAGGGAGTCTTCCAGGTAGCTTTCGGCGTACAGGTGACGCTCGTCGACTGGAAGCTGCTCGGTGACTCCAAGCGCCCTGCCTGCAGGAAGGATCGTGATCTTGGCAACGGGGTCGGCGTGTTTCGACAGTAAGGCGACGAGTGCATGCCTGGCCTCGTGGACTGCTACGGAGTGCTTCTCTTCGGGAAGAAGGGCATTGGAGGCATCTCGTCGTCCCAGGATTATCCTGTCGCGCGCCTCGTCGATGTCCTTGGCAAAGATTTCGTTCCGGTCGTGGCGGACCGCGACGATGGCCGCTTCGTTGATCAGGTTGGCCAGATCGGCTCCGGAAAATCCGGGGGTGGCTCGGGCAACCGCGTCGAAATCGACATCTGGGGCGAGGTGCTTGCCGGAGATGTGTACTTTGAGAATGGCGGCCCGTTCCGCCTGGTTGGGAAGGGGGATCTCCACCTCGCGGTCGAATCGCCCCGGACGGAGGAGCGCGGGGTCCAGTATCTCCGCTCTATTTGTGGCAGCCATGACAACAACGCCGGTGGTGGGATCGAACCCATCCATTTCCGATAGGAGTTGGTTGAGCGTCTGTTCTCTCTCGTCGTTTGTCACGAAGGACCCGCCCCGTCGTTGACCGATGGCGTCGATCTCATCTATGAAAATGATCGACGGCGCCCGCTGCCGGGCGTCAGCGAAGAGATCTCTCACCCGGGAAGCGCCCACTCCTACGAACAATTCCACGAAGCTGGAGCCCGTGAGGGCGAAAAAGGGAACTCCTGCCTCACCAGCAACCGCTCGGGCGATGAGCGTCTTACCGGTACCAGGCGGACCTACCATGAGGACTCCTCGAGGACGTCGGGCAGAACGCTGGCGCCCATTTGTGGGGGGGCGCAGGCATAATCTACGGGCCAATTCGGGATCCGTGACGCGCCTCCCGCGTCACGGAGTAACGGGTCATCCCGAGCCCGAGGCGTGCACCCACCCGGTCGGGGTGGCCCATGGCGAGCATCCCGACCGCTCGAGCGCCTGCCTCAATTCGTGCCCGCTTGCTCCTTCTCAACCAGAGCCCATTCGTCGACCACGACCTGGTGCAGGACTTCACCCTTGGCGAAGCCGTAGTACGCGGAAAACTGTAAGACAACTTCCTTCATTTCGTCGAGGGAGACGTCGCCCGAACCGAGCGCCGATCCTATGTGTGAGTGAATCGGAAGGATGGCTCCAGAGAGCCCAACACAAGGAATCGTTACGTAACGTCGATCGACGCGGCTGAGGTTGGGTCGCTGCCAAACGTGTCCGAACACGTAGTTGAGGATCCCAGCCTGAAAATAGGGAGAATTCCTGGGCGGTGGTGGTACCAGGTTGACGTCGGCGAAACACTCCTCTCCGCCGAGAAGACGCATCTCATGATCAGTTGGACCAAGCGACTCGTTGGCAAAGGTCGGCCAAGGCTCGAAGGCCTCACCGCGCTCCGCCTGGAGCCGAGCGTGTTGAACCCGGAGTGACGTTTCGGCTTGTGAAGCCTTGGGCCAGCCGCTATAGACGGCGAAATGCAGGATGAACTCCAAGAGCTCGTCAATATGGAGGTCGCCACTCGCGAGCGCAGCGTACATGTGCTCGTCAGTCGGTCCGGGCGCGGCCGCCCCACACACGCATGCGAGTGCCACGAGTCGTCGTTGTCGACGCGTAAGCCCGGGACGTGACCAGACGTGACCAAAGACGAAGTCGAGGGTGGCGGTTTCGAAAGGTGAACCGTCCCAATCGGATTCGGTCATCATCACATCGAGGTAGATCTCTGACGCGGGTATACGCATGTGGCTCCTTCTCAAGGCAGACGGCTGAAATCTAAGACAGTTGACTGAAGTGGTCAACTGTGGTTTCCTGGTTCGTCGTGGTGGGCAACCAGGCAGCTCTGACCAGTTCCGTTGAGCAGTCCACCAAGGAGCGCCTGGTACTCACGGGGGAACGTTTGTTCGCGATCCACGGAATTGACGGAGTGTCTCTTCGTCAGATCGGCGCAGAATCGGGGATGGCAAACAATTCGGTCGTGCAGTACCACTTCGGGTCAAAGGAAAGACTGATCGAAGCCATACTCGTCAATCGGTTGAACAACCTGACCGAGCGAAGGAAGCTGCTCTTTGCTCGAGTGAGAAGTGAGACGCTGCGCTCCGTCGCGGAAGCCCAACTTCTTCCGATCGTGGAGCTCGCCGAACGGACAGATTGCTACTATTTGATGTTTCTCGAGCAGCTGGAGCGGCACGGCGCCATGAGCCAGGTAGTCGAAAGACTCACGGCTGACCACCAAGCGTCTCAACGATCATACGTGACGAGAGTGAGCCGGCTTCTCGGTCACATTCCGTGGCAACTCCGGGCCGCTCGCATCGATCAAGCATCAGCGCTGTGTCTCCACATATGCGCCGAACGACAACGGGCTCGTCACTTCGAGTTGGCCGTGGCGCCCTTCGCTCTCCACGCGAGCCAACTTCTTGATGGCGTCGAGGCATCTCTCTCAGCACTTCCGTCAGCGGATACCCTGCATGCGCTCAAAAGTTCGTCAGGCCCGTTCCCATCCCTGGCTGCGCTGCCATGACGGGCTTTGTCACCCTTGAAGGTTCCGTGGCGATCATCAGCGGTGCGGGCAGCGGCATCGGGCGAGCGTCCGCACTCTCGTTCGCCCGTAGAGGGGCGAGGGTAGTCGTGACCGACCTCGACATTGATCGCGCTGAGGCCGTAGCAGCCGAAATCACCGATGGGGGAGGAAAGAGCCTCTCGGTGCAGTGCGATGTGGGTAGTCTCGCCGCGCTCGAACACGTCAGGGAGTGTGCATTGGGCGAATTCGGACGGATCGATATTGTGATGAACAATGTTGGAGTCATTGCGATGGGGGCCCCTGAGACGCTCCCCTTGGAAGGGTGGGAACGGGTCATCGACATTAATCTGCTGAGCGTTGTGAGAAGTAACCTCACCTTCCTTCCGCTTCTGCTGTCCCAGGGCGGAGGCCACATTGTCAACACGGCGTCAGCATCCGGATTGCTCGCTCATGGCTACGACCGTCTACCGTACGTTGCGACGAAACATGCAGTGGTCGGGCTCACCGAGTCGCTCGCTCTCTATCTTCGACCGCGCGGAATCGGTGTGACCTGTCTTTGCCCGTCCGGTGTGATCACGAACATCGTCGAGCAGATCACCTCTTACGGTGAACCCGGAACACCTCGTTCTCCCCAATATCCGGTCGTCGAGGCGACCGTCGTAGGAGATCTCGTTGCGGACGCCATAGAGAACGGGCGGTTTCTCGTCATCACCGCTTCCCAAGTTCACGATGAGCTTCTCGAGCGCGCCCATGACATGGATGCCTACATCGACTCCCTCACCTCGTCGGAGACCTCATGACGATCGAGATCGAAGAGAGGTAGTCCTGTGCATGTGGGATTTATTGGTTTGGGTGCACAGGGGGCACCCATGGCTCGCCGCATAATTGAGGCCGGCATGTCGACGACTCTTTGGGCCCGTCGGGTGGAATCGCTGGAGGCGTTCGCGGACTGCAATGTGGACGTTGCAGCGACACCGGCCGAGTTGGCGGCGGTTTCGGACGTGGTGTGCGTATGTGTCGTCGACGACGCTGGTGTGGAGGAAGTATTGACCGCGGAAGATGGTGTCCTGCTCGGGTGCAAACCGGGTTCCCTGGTGGTAATTCACAGCACGGTGCATCCCGAGACCTGCCTCCGCTTGTCCCGACTCGCTTCTGATGTTGGTGCCACGCTGCTTGATGCGCCGGTGAGCGGGGGGGGTCCAGCAGCGTCTGAGGGTCGGTTGGTCGTCATGGTGGGCAGCGGGCCGGAGGAGTTCGAGCGGATCCTCCCGGTGCTTTCGACGTTCGGCAACCCTGTTCTCCGCCTTGGTCCACTGGGGGCTGGGCAGACCGCCAAGGCATTGAACAATCTCCTCTTCACCGCCCACCTTGGTACTGCATCTGCGCTATTCGAACTTGCCCGTGGGCTCAACCTTGATAACGAGGCACTTGCACGGTCGATCACGCACGGTTCCGGTCGGAGCTATGCGTTGGATGTGATGGCCGGAATGGGCTATAGCCTTGAGCCGTTCGCCGGGCATGTGGGCGCTCTCCTGGCCAAGGACGTCGGCATAGTGGTGAGTCTGGCCGAGAAGGCGGAATGTTCGCCGAAAATGTTGCTCGCGGCGGCTGAGGCCGCTCTTGGAGCGATGCATGCGTAGTGCCCGAGTGACCCGAATCTCAATGCGGAGAACTACTTCGCAATGGTGATGCCTCGGGAGGCGAGGAAGGCCACCAGGGACTCCGCCGCAACCCCAGCCGGCGTGATTGTCGTGTCGATACGGAAATCCGGTTGTTCTGGAGGTTCGTAGGGCGAGTCGATACCGGTGAAGTTCGTCAGCAGACCTCGCCGCGCCTTCTTGTACAGGCCTTTCGGATCGCGACCCTCCGCAATGGCCAGAGGTGCGTCTATATGGACCTCAATGAACTCGTCGGGACCCACCAGCGCCCGAGCCATTGCCCGCTCGGCAGCAAAGGGGGAGATGAAGGCAACCAGGACGATCAATCCTGCATCGACCATGAGCCGGGCAACCTCCGCCACGCGACGAATGTTTTCGACCCTATCTGCGTCAGTGAATCCGAGGTCCTTGTTGAGACCAAGGCGAACATTGTCACCGTCGAGCAGATAGGTTCGGCATCTGAGGCCGTGCAGTTGCTGTTCAGTGAGATTGGCGATCGTCGACTTTCCTGATCCCGAAAGGCCCGTGAACCAGATGACACACGGTTGGTGGGCGGCAAGTGTTGTACGGCGAGCCTTGTCCACCTCCCCGAGCTGCCGATGAACGTTGTCGGCGCGGCGAAGCGCAAAGTGGATCAGACCGGCGCCGACTGTCGTGTTCGTCAAACGGTCTATGACGATGAAGCCACCCGTTTCGCGGTTCGCCGTGTAGGAATCGTATGGCACAACGCACGAAATTGACGTTGCAGACACCGATCTCGTTCAGTTCGAGCGTTCGAGCTGCCACGTGCTCGAGGGTGTTGACGTTGATCTTGTACTTGGGTTGGGCAATCGTTGCGCCGACCGTACGGGTCCCGAGTTTGACCAGATATGGCCGGCCCGGAAGCATGGGCTGTTCCTTCTCGACCATGAATGATGCGGGTGAGCGGTTCTGGGTCAAATTTCATTTCATCACCCAGCAAGGTATCGAGAACTTCAGTGATAACGAGGTGAAGGCGATGACCGCCGAAGATCCCGATTTCCATCGACGGGACCTGTTCGGCGCCATCGCCGACGGAAATGCCCCGGAGTGGCGACTACAGATGCAGGTGATGCCTTTTGCCGACGCCGCCGGCTACCGATTCAATCCGTTCGACCTGACCAAGGTGTGGCCGCACGCCGACTACCCCCTGGTCACGGTGGGACGAATGGTGCTCAATCGCAACCCGGAGAACTTCTTTGCCGAGGTGGAACAGGCGGCCTTCTCTCCAGCCAATCTCGTTCCAGGAATAGGCCTGAGCCCAGATCGGATGTTGATGGGCCGCATTTTTGCGTATCACGACACCCATTTGCACCGCGTGGGGACCAACTACGAGCAGCTTCCCATCAACTCGCCCAAGGTTGAGGTGCACTCCTACAACAAGGAGGGAGCCATGACCTTTCACCACGCCGGCGACCAACCCGTCTATGCCCCCAATTCTTACGGTGGTCCGGTGGCAGACCCCGCCCGGGCCGGGCAGGTCAACTGGGAGGTCAAGGCAGGGGAACTGGGACGATACGCCTATGACAAGCATGTGGACGACGATGACTTCGGCCAGGCCGGCTCCTTAGTCCGCGACGTGTTGAGTGAAACCGATCGGGAGCACCTTGTGAACAACATCGTCGGACATGCCAGCGATCACGTGTCCGAGGAGGTACAGCGGCGGGTCGTGGCGTACTGGTCCCTCGTCGACAAGGATCTCGGAGCGCGCGTTGCCTCCGGGCTGGGAGTAGACCCGGCCAAACTCAATGGTGCGAGCGAAATTGTCGCCGCCCACGCCAATCAAGCCTGAGAGCTGCCTTCGTCCGCACTCACACCACGTTACGCCGAGGCGCGCTTCGTCCGATTGCTTGCGTTGTTGGTCAAGCTGACGATAGGCGTCTGCGGGGTTTGCCTTACGATCTGACTTGCCAGACACGGTAAGCCGTCGTGTGGCGCGTCGAGGAGTGAATACGACTTCTCCACGAGAGCAATCGCCTCGCCGTCAAAGTCCTGGCGATCAGGCTTCCGGCCAACTCCGAATTCTTGCGATCTATCATGATCGGTTGCGATCCGGCTGGCGAGGGCGGGTGACCACAATGACGTCAAGTGGTCGCAGCACCATCGCTGCTTTCGGCATTACGCCACGACTCCTTCGATCTTGAGTTCGAGGACGGCTTCGGCGTCGAAATCGACGCTCCCCAGAATTTCCTCGCAGTGCTCGTTGAAGTTGGGAGCCCGATGCGGGGTTGCCGCCGTTCCACCGAATTGAACGGGGACTGTCACGAGACTAAAAGGGATGCCGGCCGCGCTCACCGTTTCGGCCACGTAGCCATTGGCGACGACTTGGGGGTCGTTCACGACCTCGAGACTGTCTTGAGCGATTGACCATTGACCGTCGAAATTAGCCAACCGTTCGCGCCACTCGGAAAGTGGGGCCGAAGCAAAGATAGACGCCAAGATCTCCCGCGCCACTCCGGCATTCGCGGCGAGGAGCTCATGCGAGGTAAATCGCTCATCGGTGATGAGGTCCTCTCGACCCACCGCTCGGCAGGCACTAGGCCAGTAATGAAACCCCTGCAGGCAGGACATGGCCACGAAGCGTCCGTCCTCGGTCTGATACACGCCGACGAGGGGATTCGATGGTCCGCCACCCCCCGAGCTCGATGGCGGACGCCAGGCGCTGTTGGTCTGGAGCGAGAGAGCGACGGCCGGGCTCATGGCCCAGAGGCCTACGCCGAGGAGAGAGACTTCGACGGAAACGGCTTCTCCCGTCCGCTCTCGGTGAAAGAGTGCCCCCATGATTCCTCCGGCGATTGTCATGCCGCCGATCGAGTCGCCATACCCAGGAGCCGGCTGAGCCACCAGGCCCTTCGCATCCGGGGGGGTGCACCCCATGGCGCTGGCGGCCCGGCACCAATAACTCAAGAAGTCGTAGCCACCCTTGTCGGCATCAGGTCCACGCTCACCGCTCCCCGTGCCGGCCACGTAAATGATCTTCGGGTTGTGGGCCCGTATGTCGCCAATCTCGACATGGAGCTTCTTGCGAACGGCTGGAAGCTTGTTCGTGAGGAAGACGTCACATGTGGCCGCGAGCTTGTAGACCACGTCTATGCCCTTTTGCGTGGTGAGATCGATGCCGATGCTCTTCTTCCCCCGGTTGGAGTGCTCCAACAGGACGTGGACATCACCCCCGAACGACATGACGCCGCTCGATGCAAGCCCTCGCATGGCGTCGCCTCTCTCGACGTGCTCGACCTTGATCACCTCAGCCCCCCAATCGGCCAGGATGGCCGAAGCGGCAGGCACGAAGGTGTGCTCAGCCACTTCGAGGATGCGCACACCCTTCATGATGTCGGTCATTCTGATCCTCCGTCGATATCGGGGCCGGGGGTGCCCAGGGGGACCTCACGGTCGTCCCAAGGCTCTTCGATGGTGCGCTTGGTCACGCTGCGGGTATCAAGCCTGTCAAGTGGCGCTGTTACCCGCATTGCGAAGCGAGAAGTCCTGCGCTGGCGGAGCGCACGCTGCATTCGCGACATACTCTTGGGGTCGGTGCCGGGCGAGCGGGTCGCCCCACACCACACGTTCCAGGAAAGCCGGGGGGTCGTAATGGGTGCTCATGGCAACGCACAAGAGAGAATGGTATCTCTCTATCCGGCGCCAGGGCCTCTTCTCGAGGCGATTATCGAGATGTCCGATGATGCCATCTTCACCTGCGACCCCCAGGGACGGATCACGAGTTGGGGTGCGACTGCCGAGAGGCTCTTTGGGCGTCAAGTGGAGGACGTGCATGAAGGGCCACTCGAAGTCCTGTTTCCTCGTCATCTCGCGCGTGACGTACGCGCCGTGGTGGTCACGGCGCTAGCCGGGGATCGAATCAGACACTATGAGTCGGAGATCGTGCGGCCAGATGGGATGCCGTTGCCTGTGTCACTCTCGATGAGGCCATTTTCCGGCCATGACGATGTGCCCGTTGGCTTGGTGGTCATCGCCCGAGATGTCACCGAACAACGTGTCGCTCAGGCGACCCTGGCGGAGGTGGATGCCCGGACGATGGAGGGTGAGGCCCTCGCACACATCGGCAGCTGGTTGTGGGACGTGAGGACGGGAGTGGTGCAGTGGAGCGCTGAATTCCACCGGATTCATGCGGTCGATCCATTGGATTTCGATGGCACGTTCGAGTCGTATCTGGAGCTGATCCACCCCGAGGATCGCGATCGAATGCGGAAGGCCATGACGGAGTCGGTCGATTCCGGACGGCAGTTCAACGCCGAGTATCGGGTGATCTGCCCCGACCAAGAGGTCCACTTTGTTCAAGTGAGGGCACAACCGACGTTCGGATCAACCGGAAAGGCAGTCGGGCTACGAGGGATCGGACAGGACATCACCGACCACATCGGATCCCGAGTCAGGACGGACCAACAAGGTTCCTGACTCGTGCGATCAGGTCGCCCCCCGACCCTTCCTGGTGATCGCCGTCGACCATGGACGCCAATTCACGGAGCGTGCTTCCGGCCTGCGAACGGGCCGAGGTCACGACATCGGCAAACTCTTCTGTTCCAAAAAGCTTCGTCAACGATCGACCTAGTTGGTCGAGCTCTTTGCCTCCAGTCTTGGCGCCGATGACGTATCCGATGATCAGTGCCCAGAAAGCGCCCTTCATTGTGCCTCCTCCAACTCAGCCTCCGCGTGGAGACGTACGCGCACATCAGGAAAGATGCGGAGCATCAACATCGTGGGAGATGGGATTGCGAAGTCACGGATGTCGAACACCTGCTCGCCCGTGACCACGAGGCGTTGATCTGAGAGTGCGTCCACGCTCACGGTGCCTTCGGCGGACCGAGTGATCCCATGAAATGTGAGCTCGCCTGCCAATCGGTAGCGGGTCCCCGGCCCCGTCGCGTCGCATCGCCGTAATTCGAGGGAGGCCGTGGGGTAGCGGCGGGCATCGATACGGCGTAGCAGTTCGGCGTCGTAGAGTCGATTTCCCGAAGTCAACCCCATCACGTCAATCGTTATCCGACCAGAAGGAGCGAAGTCGAGGTGCAGCACTCCGCCTGCCATTGCGGCTTGGAATGATCCCGCAACGCCGAGCGTTCCGAAACTGAGGGGACCCACAGTCGACCGCACGTCTATGAGAACCGCCGATCGCTCGGGATCGAGCCGGAAGTTCTTGGACCTCGCTGCTTCAGCGGGAGTGATGCCCGATGTGTTCCGCTCCACGTGATGGGGCAGCTCATCACGTTCCAGTTCGACGGGATTGAAGCGGCTCCTCCCATCGGACGTAGACGACACCGGGGACCACGCGACGCCGAGTGCAGACGACCGTCCTCCCCCGACTTCAGCGAGGACGGCATCCGTCGTCCCAGTCGCTTGGTAGCGCCGAAGGACCTGTCCGAGGTGGTCATGCTCGTCCTTGATCACGCCCATCCATACTCCAAGGACTCGCTCGCCCATAGGGGTGAGCGAGTACACGCGACGGGACTGGCCGGCGGTCGGGCTCTGCGATCGTGCTTCGACGAGCCCGTCGGTCTCCAGCTGAGCCAGCGCCCGGTACACGGCCGGACGGTCGACGTGACCGAACCGGAATTCTTCGAGGCGGGGCACCAACCCGTAGCCGTACCCAGGTTGCTCTGAGAGAAGCAGCAATATGGCGGGAAGGACGAAACGCCGAGGGGGCGCCAATTCGAAGCGTGAAGCCCCTTCATCGACGGTGGGCAGGGTGCCAAATGCCATGAGAATTTCATCTTCGTCGGGCAATTCGGAGGTGTCAACCGCGACGACCAGGGAAATCAGGAATACGTGCAAAAGACACTCATTTACAGATGAGCCGAGACCTTGTAGTACTGCACATGCCGACCTCTAGGAGCGGCATCCAGCGGGGGAGTGACCGTGCGAGCCATCCAGGAGTCTACAATCGCAGCGGGATCGGCCTGGTGTCCCAGAATTCGGGTGCCATAGGGGATGACCCGATACGTCATTTCGCCCGAACGTTCGCATATGTGGATCGATGCTCGCTCCAATGTGCACCCGATCCACTCGGGTACGGACGGTGTTGAGGGCTACGTCGAGTTAGAACTGGCTTCAGACGGTGGGTTGGATGTGGCTGTCAGTCCGACGGGAGAACTCTCCCTTTCGGTGGACAGGCTCAGTTCGGGCAACCGGTTGGAAGATCGCGAATTGCACAAACGCATCGACTCCCGTCGCTATCCGACCATCTTGGGAGTGCTCAAGAAGATGGAGCCATCAGGCGTCGAAGGGTCGTACAGGGTGAGTGGTGACATAACCTTTCGGGGCGTCTCACGTCAGCACGAGGACCTGATGAACGTATCGAGCGTCGATGGGCAGACCATTCAGTTGGAAGGAAGATCCCGTATCGACATCCGCGAATTCGGGATGGAGCCTCCTCGGTTGCTGATGGCACGGGTTGAACCCGAGGTCGAAGTCCGCATTCAAATAGTCGCCGTGAAGCAGTCGTAGCGAAAGGCCCTCCTCACAATCGAAGGCCGTACGGAACCTGTCAAGGCCTTTGA
>PMLV01000304.1 GCA_003160635.1 Acidimicrobiaceae bacterium
TTCCTAAGCCACTCGAACCTGGAGAACACGTGTGCAAACCGATGCTACGCGCACATGCGAGCTGCTGGTGGGCTTGCGCGACCTGACCGTGCTCGGCATCGACGAGAGGCTCCGGCAGCCCCTTGAGGTCTGCGTCGAACCTCAGCACCCTGGATCCATCGCTCTATCGCGATCCCAGAAGGTTCAGGTGCGCCACTTTGACGCCGTCAAATCCAAGCAGGGCATGCCCCCGAAATGCCTGAGCGGGTCATGACCCCAGCGGGATCGGAATGAAATACAATGGAAGTCCACCCTCAGCGCGGACGCTCGTCACAAAAGCGAGCTGAACCCGAAAACTGCTGGGGCCACATTCAGTGCCTGCGATGAGGGAAAGGTGAGTTCGATCCTCAGCCCGCCGCTGGGCGGAGCCTGCGCGGAGACGAAAGCGCCGTGAGCGGTGGCGATGGCCTTGACGATTGATAGGCCCAATCCGTGGCCATTGTTGTGACCTGCACGATGAGTGTCCAGCCGTTGGAATGGTTGGAACAGGCGGTCGACCTCAGTAGTCGGGATCACTGGCCCGGTATTGGAAATGGACAAGACGGCCTGGCCGTCCTTTGTGGCGATTGACAGGTGCACGCGGCCTCCTACGACATTGTGTCCAATGGCGTTGTCGAGCAGGTTGGCAATGAGTCGCTCGATTAGATCCGGATCTCCTTCGAGGAACGCCGAGCCAATCGTGGTCTCGACATTGATTCCGAAACGATCTATATCGGGACGGTTGGCTTGAAGAACGGCGTTAACGACGACAGATAGGTCAATGGGCTCACGGCGATCTACCTCGCCCTCGCTGCTGGCGAGGGCGAGGAGGGCTTCGATGATTGACTCTTGTTCCCGATTGGAAGCAAGTAGTTCTTGGCCGGTGGACTGCCACATGTCTGAGGTGGATGGATCGTCGAGCGCGACCTGCAGCAAGGTTCGCTCTCGGGTGAGGGGGGTACGCAGCTCGTGCGAGGCATTGGCGATGAAATGTCGTTGCGCCGCGAAGGACGCCTCGAGGCGCTCAAAGAGACTGTCGAGGGTCTGACCCAGCTGCTTGAACTCCTCATCAGCAGTATCCAGAGCAAGTCTTTCGTGCAAATTGGTGGCTGAGATCCGGCGGGCGGTTGCCGTGATGGTGCTGACAGGATGGAGCGCCCTGCCAGCCACGATCCAGCCAAGTACGGCAGCCGCTACGGCCATGATCACCAATGCGATGCCAGATTCGATCAACTGATGACTGAGGTCGCGACCGCTCTGATAGCGAGCCACTGCAGCTTGGAACTGGTGCAAGTGGCCAACCGCTGACTCGGGAATCGTCCGAAGAACGTTGCCGCTGAGTTCAACATAGCTTGGCTTGTCGGTTGCACGGGCGAGCAGATACGTAATGGCCAGCAGGGCCACTCCGGAGACTAGGAAGAGTCCGCCATAAACGGCGGTCAGCCTCAGCCGGGCAGTGCGGCGGTGCATTCGAAACCACCGAAGGGGTGTGCGCCGCAATCGCGTCAGGGGCATCATGACTCTCCGATCCGGTAGCCCGCTTCACGGACGGTCTCGATCAACGGAGGGTCGCCCAGCTTTGCCCGCAGCCGGCCGATGGTGGTCTTGACAGTGGTGGTGAACGGATCGGTGGCTTCGTCCCACACCTCTCCGAGCAACTGTTCTGCGGAAATGGGCTTTCCCTGGGCGGCCAGGAGGCGCTCGAGCACGGCCAGTTCCTTGGGGGTGAGCGCCAGCCGTCGCCCGGCCCGGCTTGCCGTTCGCCCCGATGGATCCAAACTCAGATCGCCGTATTCCAGCCGGGGCGCCGGGGCGGCAGGGCGCCGTGCCACCGCTCGTATTCGCGCCACCAACTCGGCGAATTCGAATGGCTTGGACAAGTAGTCATCGGCGCCCAACTCCAACCCGTCAACGCGATCTTTGAGTGAGCTGGCCGCTGTCAGCATGAGTACCCGGCTGGAGGAACCCTCGGTGACCAGGGCGCGGCAGATCTCGTCGCCATGGGTGCCGGGCAGATCCCGGTCCAACACCACCACGTCGTAACTGTTGATCCTCACATGGGCGAGGACATCGTCGCCGTCCAGAACGATGTCGACTGCCATGCCTTCTCGGCGTAGCCCGAGCGCCACTGCCTCAGCCAGGACTTTGTCGTCTTCCGCTATCAGGACCCTCATCGTTCTCCCTTCCGCCCGCATCCCCACGATGCCAGGTTGCAGGTGACAGCGAGGTCACAAATTCTGGCACCGTGCTGTCACCTTTCATTGAGTACAACTTCTCCTAACAAGTCCCGAATAGGAGAAATGCTCTAAATGGACGATCACGAAATGGCGCTCGGCGGTAACTCAGTCATCCGCTGGCTCGACCAGGCCCAAGGGCGGCCGATGCGAGTCGAATTTGAACCCGCAGTTCCCTCGACGGGTCGCGCTCGGAACGATGGCTGGTGACGCGGCAATGAGCTTCCTCGAACTCAAGAACGTCTCGAAGTCCTATGGCTCGGGCTCGACACTTGTCCAGGCCCTCGTCGATGCTTCGCTCTCGGTCGAACGCGGCAACCTCGTCGCGGTGATGGGACCGTCGGGCTCGGGGAAGTCCAGCCTCCTGACGATCGCCGGTAGCCTCGAGGAACCGACGGGTGGTGAGGTGCTGATCAACGGCAAGTCACTCGCGTCGATGTCCTACAACGACAAGGCGCGACTTCGGCGCCGCACGATTGGATACGTCTTCCAGGACTTCAACCTTCTCGCCGGGCTCACCGCGCTCGAGAACGTCGCTCTTCCGCTCGAGCTCGATGACCTTTCGCCGAAAAAGGCACGGATCGCCGCCATGAACGCGCTTGAGAATGTCGGGATCGCCGAGCGTGCTGAGCACTTCCCCGACGAGCTCTCGGGAGGGGAACGCCAACGGGTCGCCATCGCCCGCGCTGTCGTCGGTGAGCGCCAACTCCTGCTCGCCGACGAGCCTTCGGGCGCGCTCGACTCCGCCAACGGGGACGCAGTCATGAAGATGATCCGTGCTGCCTGCAAGCAAGGCATCGCCGCGGTCATGGTGACCCACGATGCCCATCTCGCGTCATGGGCTGACCGCGTCGTCTTCCTCAAGGACGGTCGCATCGTCGACCAGACGGTGCCCCCTCCGACGACCCCTGAGTCACTTCTCGCTCCGGCACCGATCCCATGACCGTCTCGGTCGCGCTGCCGCCCGGCGAGGCTCGTCGGGCCCGCGGCTTCACGCCGTCTCTGCGCGCGGTGATCCGTTGGGCCTGGCGCTTGTTCCGTCGGGAGTGGCGCCAGCAGCTTCTGGTTCTCGCGTTGATCATCGTGGCCGTCACCGCGACCGTCGTCGGCTCCGCGGTAGCGACCAACACGCCCGCGCCGGCCAACTCAGGGTTCGGAACTGCTCAGGACGCGGCCACCTTCGCCGGGAACGACCACCGTCTGGCCGCCGAGATCACGACCCTTCAGCATCGCTTCGGGCAGGTGGACATTATCGAGAACAAGACGCTGAAGCTTCCTGGCTCGGTCGATACCTACGAGCTCCTAGCCCAGAACCCCAACGGCCCCTACGGCCAACCGATGCTGTCCCTCGTCTCGGGCCACTACCCGAGCGCAGCAGACCAGGTCGCCGTGACGGCGGGGGTCGCATCGGATTTCAACCTGACCGTGGGCAAAACTTGGAACGTCGGAGGTGAAGCCCGGCAGGTCGTTGGCATCGTCGAAAACCCGCAAGACCTCCTCGACGAGTTCGCCCTCGTTCCTCCTGGACAGGTGACGTCCCCGAACCAGGTCACGGTGCTCTTCGACGCACCAGGAGTGGCACCGAGTTCCATCGGTGAGCCATGCGCCACCTGCGGCCCCTACGGCGGCCGCGGTTCGAATGTGAGCACCCCCGCCACTGTGGCGCAGAGCAACAGCATCAACCCCGAGACGCTCTCCCTTGTCGTACTCACGATCGGCATGTTGCTCATCGCGCTCGTGGCAGTGGGTGGCTTCACCGTGCTTGCCCAGCGCCGGCAGCGGTCGCTCGGCATGCTGGCATCGATCGGCGCCACCAAGAAGAACCTCTCCCTTGTCGTGCGGGCGAACGGACTCATCGTGGGTGTCGTCGGGGCGGCGATCGGGACTTTCTTTGGCCTTGTCGCTTGGTTCGCCTATCGACCAAGCCTCGAGCAGAGTGCCCACCACCAAATTGGTGTCTTCGCGGTGCCCTGGACCGTCATCGGCGCCGGAATTGTCCTCGCCATCGTCGCGACCTATCTGGCCGCCACCCGGCCGGCGCGCTCCATCACGAAACTCTCCGTCATGGCAACGCTGACCGGTCGCCCCGCCCCGCCGAAGCAGATCCACCGATCCGCACTGCCTGGGATCGTCTTTCTTGTCATTGCGTTCATCCTCCTCGGCTTCTCGGGCAGCACGGGCGCAGGAAATGGCAACAAGGGCACACCCGAACTCGTCCTTGGGATCGTCGCCCTCGTTCCCGCCATCATCTTGTTGGCGCCGTTCTTCCTCGTCGGGCTCGGACGGTTCGCCCGCCATACCCCGGTTGCCGTCCGGATCGCTCTGCGTGACCTCGCTCGCTACCGGGCTCGCTCCGCCTCGGCACTCGCCGCGATCGCCCTCGGCGTGATGATCGCGGTCGTGATCGCCACCTTGGCCCAGGCCCGCTACTCCGACATCTGGGACCCGGCCGGTCCGAACCTCGCCTCGAACCAGGCGAACATCGAGACAGGAGGATCTGGTCCGAACCCCTCTGCGCAGCAGGTGGCGTCATGGGCACTTGCTGCTCCTCGTGTCGGCGAGGCGCTGGGCGCGCAACGGGTCGCCGCGCTCTATTTGGTCGGCAACCTCCAGAACAGCACCGGATCGGAGTCCACCAACCAACCGCTCACCGTCGCCACTCCCCAGCTGCTGAGAGTCCTCGGCATCCGCAATTCACAAATCGCGCCAGATGCCGACGTTGTGACCTCGCTGCCGGGCTTCGTTGGCGCGGCGGGTCTGGAGTACGCCTTTTGCGAGAAGTACGTCCTCGGCCGAACGAACAGCGGGGGTCCAATACAGACTCGCGACTGCACCAAGAATGGAGGGCTGACACACCCGGTAATCCAGTACCTGGCGGCGCTGCCGACAGGGATTCACGCACCCGACATGTTGCTCACGGAACACGCGGTCAATGAGCTCAAAATCACCTCGACGGTGATCGGGTCGCCGATTGGGTGGTTCGCCGACGCTGCCAAGCCGTTCACCACCGATCAGATCCACAGTGCGCAAGCACTCGCGGCGACGGCAGGCTTGACCATCGAAACCAAGAACGAGGAACCGACGTCTGCAACCGTGGTCAACTGGGCCACGGTCTTCGGCATCGTGATGGCGCTCTGCATCTTGGTCATGAGTGTCGGGCTGGTCCGAAGCGAGACCGCCAACGACCTACGGACTCTCGCTGCCACCGGAGCGAGCAGCTATACCCGCCGGACGCTGACCGCCGCGACGGCGGGGGCGCTCGGCCTTCTCGGGGCAGTCCTCGGCACGTTCGCCGCCTACATCGGTGTTATCGGCTGGTTGCGAGGCAACTCCCTCCATGGCGGGATCGCCGCGCTCGGAAACGTGCCCGTGGCCAATCTTTTGGTGATCATTCTCGGCCTCCCTCTTGTTGCGGCTGCGGCGGGCTGGTTGCTTGCCGGGCGCCGGCCGCCGGGTATCGCCCGTCAACCGATTGAGTGACGCAGGGGCGCACATCTCGTCGCCCAGTAGTAGCTGTTCTGCCACACCGTTGGGGGGGTAGCCCATAACGCGCGCTCGACTGCGTGCCGACGGGTAGCCCCAGGGTGCCTGCGGGCAGTCGTCCAATACAGAACGCTCATACCGAATACCAGTCGACAGGCCGGGCGCATCGCCCTACTGGTACTTCAGGTCGGCCAGATATGAGGTGACGAAGTTGAGTCGCTCGGCCAAGCCGATGGCGACAAGCTTGGTAACGGCCGGGTGCCCGAGCAGATCATTGCCATCGGCGGCATAGCGGAGGCGACTCGGCTCCGTGGCCTCGACCGTGGCGCCGTGATCGGTGCTCAGGAGCACCGAGATCTCACCCACCATTGCGCCTGGCTGGGTGATTGTGTTGACCGGTATGTCTCCCTTTCGCACCTGCAGAGCACCCGAGACGAGTACCCAAATCGCTCCACCCGCTCCACCTTCGTGCACGACAGCTTGGCCGGGGTCGAGTTCGACCTCAGGTAGGTGCGCCGAGAGAACCAGCATGTCCGTCACGAGGCTGATCGTAGTAGCGAACACATCGCGGTGATAACCCGGTGCACGCCCCATTTCACTCCTCCGGCGGTCCCAAGGGCTCGCCTACCCACTCGCAAGGTCTTGTAATTGAGCGGGCTCAGGTGCGCCCGATCGCCGGTCGGAGGTCAGGTGTTTTCGTAGTCAAGATCCGCAGCGTTAGTTTTCGCGAGCGGTTGAACTCCGACCGATGGCAACACGTGCACCGCTAACGCTCGGCACTTCGTCATCGGCTTGGGAGGGGCTCAATCGACGCCCGTCTCAGGGTGGTACGGGAGCCGCAGTCCCATGGTGGCGTACATGGGGGGTTCATCGTTCATGATCGGAGCACCGATAGCAGCTTAGTGAAAGGGGGGCAGTGGCCGATGTGTAGTCGTGGCTACAGCTGGCGCATATCCGCCTCGCGCGCATTTCCTCGCGATCGATAGGGCCATCCTTCCTGCATTGGCAGAAGGGCGTCCTTTGGTATCGCGATTCCGGTCAGCTCGCTGGCCGTACCACTGTTGACGAGTTCCCTCGTTGAGTTGGCATCGTCAACGAAAGTCACCTTCTAACCGTTCTCCGTCACGCAACGGAAAATCCCCACGACGGAACCGACCTTCACCGAGTAAGTGAGAGGAGTCGCGAGGTCACCCATTCGAGTGGTACTCGCCGGATTCCGCCCGGGGCCGCGAGCGGGGAAAACTAATGTGAATGCCGGTGGATCGGAGTCATAACGGTGACGCGACGTGCGGTGCAACCAGGGAACGATCGTCGACAATCTTGCCATCTTTCTACTTAGAGACTGTCGCGATTGTTTC
>PMLV01000183.1 GCA_003160635.1 Acidimicrobiaceae bacterium
ATCATGGGCTGCGTCATGCAGGTCTCGGAGCAGTCCCTCAACATCGGTCGCAACGCCGTGCTCGCCGCAGGCTGGCCCGAATCGGTTCCGGGCACCACCATCGACCGCCAGTGCGGGTCGTCCCAGCAGGCTCTCCACTTCGCCGCACAAGGCGTCATGGCCGGGGCCTACGACGTCGTGGTGGCCGCCGGCGTCGAGAGCATGACGCGCACGCCCATGGGCTCCTCGGTCGTACGGGAGCTCGGCTATCCGTTCGGGCCGCGCATGATGGCCCGCTACAAGGAAAAGGGCGGCCTCGTCGGGCAGGGCATCGGAGCCGAGATGATCGCCGATCAGTGGGACATCTCGCGGGAACAGCTCGATGCGTTCTCCGCCCAGAGCCACCAGCGGGCCGCCCGGGCCACCGCCGAGGGTCGGTTCGAGAACGAGATCATCCCGGTGGCCGTCCGCGATGACGACGGCACCGACACCGACGAGCAGTTGACCGCCGATGAGGGCATCCGCCCCGACAGCACGGTGGAGACACTGGCCAAGCTCAAGCCGGCCTTCAAGCCCGAAGGGGGCAAGATCACGGCGGGCAACTCCTCGCAGATCACCGACGGGTCATCCGCCGTGCTCATCATGAGCGAAGAGAAGGCCAGCGCCTTGGGGCTGCGGCCCCGGGCGCGCTTCCACGCCTTTGCGCTGGCGGGAGTGGATCCGATCACCATGCTCACCGGACCCATCCCGGCCACGGCCGCTGTCCTGGCCCGAGCGAAGATGACGCTGGAGGACATCGACGCGATCGAGATCAACGAGGCGTTCGCCTCTGTGGTGCTGGCGTGGGAGAAAGAGCACCACCCCAACATGGAGATCGTGAACCCCAATGGCGGCGCCATCGCGCTCGGGCACCCACTCGGTGCGTCGGGAGGCAAGCTGCTGGCCACGCTGCTCAACGAGCTGGAGCGCACCGAGGGCCGCTACGGGCTCCTCACCATGTGCGAGGGCGGTGGCTTGGCCAACGCCACCATCATCGAGCGACTGGGCTGAGCCCGGTACCCCTCGGGGTTACCGGTACCGGGTGGCCAGGAGGAAACCGGCGAAGATCAGCACCAGCCCGGCCACGAGTCCCCAGGCCGAGCCGTGCGCCACGAACGGTATGTGGGCCAGGTAGTTGACCACTATGACGGCCACCCCGACGATCAGCAGGACCAGCACGAGTGCCCCGTACCATGGCGGGCTCCGGCGGACACTCTTCGGGATCGGGCGGGTGTAGCGCCCGCTCTCCTCGGCGGTCGAGGGACGGCCGACCTTCGAGGAACTGCCTTTCGACGTGCTCCGCCCCGCGGCTGACTTTCCCTTGCGGGACGCGCCCCCCGGCCCTGACTTCGTGTTGGTTGCCACAGGCGTGAGGTTAGTCAGCCCCGGCGGGACATTCCGTCCGGCTCGATTACCATCGTCGTCGTGGCGGCTCGGATTCTCGTCCTCGACAATTACGACTCGTTCGTCTACAACCTGGTCCAGGAGCTGGGCGAACTCGGGGCGGCGCCCTTCGTCTTCCGGAATGACGCCATCGACGTCGAAGGAATCCGGGCGCAGAAGCCCGACGCCCTCCTCATCTCGCCTGGGCCGGGACGCCCCGAGGACGGAGGCGTGTCGTTGGCCGCCATCCGCACCCTCGCCGGCGAAGTTCCCATCCTCGGCGTGTGTCTCGGCCATCAGTGCATCGGTCAGGTCTTCGGAGGGGCTGTCGTCGCAGCTCCCCATCTCATGCATGGCAAGACCTCGGAGATCCATCACGACGGGCAAGGCATCTTCAGCGGCCTGCCGAATCCCTTCGTGGCGACCCGCTACCACTCCCTGGTGGTCGATCCGGCCTCGGTCCCCAAGGAATTGATGGTCACCGCTACCTCCGCCGACGGGGTGATCATGGGGCTACGCCATCGTGAGCTGCCCGTCGAAGGCGTGCAGTTTCATCCCGAATCCGTCTTGACCGTCTCGGGTCCCGCCCTGTTGGGCAACTTCCTCGCCCAGCTGGCGGGGGTGCCAACTCCCTCGTAGACGCCTGCTCAGGTCGTCGGCTTCGGCACCGACGTCGTGGTGGTGGTGGTCGTTCCGCCTCCGGTCGTGGTGGTCGTCGTCGTCGAGGCCGAGCACACGGTCATGGTGACCGTCTGCGGGAACGGAGGGCTCAGCACGGTTCCGGCCGAGGGGCTCTGGCTCTGCACCTGGCCCGGCGTGCCGCCGCTGGACGAGCAGTCGACCTGGGTGAACACAGGATTGAGCCCCGGCGTCGACGAGATCGCACCGCTCGCCACGCTTTGCGTGTCACCGACCACATTGGGCACGGTGGCCGAACAGGGCCCGGACGACACGACGAGATTTATCGGCGTCAAGGGTGGCTGCTGCGTGCCGGCAGCCGGACTCTGGGACGCCACGCTGCCCGTGGACACCTGCTGGGAGCACGCCGAGGTCTGCGACCCCACGGTCAGATTGGCTGCGGTGATGGTGCTCCCGGCCGATGTCTGTGAGAACCCGACGACGTTGGGGACACTGACAGAGGATTGGCTGCTCGAGACGGTCAACTTCACGATGGTCGTGGACTTGACGGTCATCCCGCCGGCCGGGTTCTGCTTGAGCACGGTCCCTGACGGCTTGGTGCTGGTCACGTAGTTCGTCTTGTAGGACAGTCCGGCATTGGTGATGGCTTCCGTGGCCGGGATCAACTGTTGCCCCACGACGGGTGGCACCGTCACCGTGCTCACGGTCGGTCCCGCACTCACCACCAGGCTCACCTGGCTGTTCTTGGCCACCCGCGTGCCGGCCTTGGGATCGCTCGAGATCACCTGGCCCTTCGGGGTGGTGGAGCTCGTACGGGACGACGTGGTACCCACGGCGAGGTTGTCACTCTGGAGGGTCTGGGTGGCGACCTGCACCGTCTGGCCCACGACGCTCGGGACCGGGACGTGCTGGGTCGTCGTGAGTGCCTGCACCAAGAAGATGGCGATCACCGCGAGCACGACGAGAAGAGCCACGAGAAGGGTCACGAGCCGGCGGACACGCCGTTGCCGCTCCCGCTCGGCACGGCTGTCGTCCCCACCACCGCCGTTCCTGCCACCACCGCCACGAACGCCTCCGCCTCCGCCACCCGTGGGCAAAGCCTGGGTCTGCCCCGTCACCATGACTCCCGGAGTGGCACCGACCGGGGCCATGGTGGTGGTTTGGGCGGGGTCACCGGCTTCCACCGGGCGCCCATCGGTGAAGCGGAGCAGATCGGCCCGGAACTCTTCGGCCGTGGCATAGCGGTCGTTGGGCGATTTCGCCATCGCCTTCATGACGACGGCTTCGAACGCGGCCGGTATCGCCGGGTTCACGCTGCGCGGCAGTGCCGGTTGGTCGCGCACGTGCTTCGAGGCAACCGCGACCGGCGAGTCGCCTGTGAACGGCGGCTTGCCGGTCGACATCTCGTAGAGAACGACACCGAGGGAGTAGATGTCGCTGCGCGCGTCCACGCCGTGACCTTCGGCCTGTTCGGGCGAGAAGTAGGCGGCCGTACCCATGACCGCGCCGGTCTGCGTCAAGCTCTCCTCGGTGTTCATCGCACGGGCGATGCCGAAGTCGGTCACCTTCACGATGCCGTCCGCCGTGATCAGCACGTTCCCCGGCTTCACGTCGCGGTGGACCACTCCATGACGGTGGGCGAAGGCCAATGCCGCGGCCACGTTCGCCCCGATGGTGGCCGTCTGTTGCGGCGAGAGCGGTCCGGACTCACGCAGGACCGCCGAAAGGGCGCGGCCGTCGACGAACTCCATGACGATGAAGTACGACCCGTTGTCCTCGCCCCAGTCGAAAACCGGGACGATATTGGGATGCGAGAGGTTGGCGGCCGCCTGTGCCTCCCGGCGGAATCGCTCCACGAAGGCCCGGTCGACCGAGAGCTCGGGGAAGAGCACCTTCAAGGCCACGGGGCGGTCCAGTTGGCGATCGCGCGCCCGGTAGACCTGTGCCATGCCGCCACGCGCGATGAGGTGCGTCAGTTCATAGCGGTCCGAAAAGACCCGTGGTGTGTCGACCGGTTCCATGGCGCCCTGAGCCTACGCTGCGCGTCCGGAGTGGCCGTGAGCGTGCAGCCGGTTCATCCCTGTCCTCCGGTCTCGTTGAGATAGGCCTGAAATACCTGCTTGACGATCGGTCCCGCCACCTGCGCCCCGGTCACGGAGAAGCTCTGATAGGGCACAACCACCGCGATCGCCAGCTTGGGGGTTCCGATGGCCGGCAGGAAACCGATCATCCAATCGTCAGTCTGCTCAGGCCCGGTGGGCGCCTGGACCTGCGCGGTTCCCGTCTTGACGGCCACGTGCCACGAAACCGGGAAGATCCCGTTCGCCGTCGCCCCGGGCACCGTGTCGTTGGCGACATTTTGCATCAGCTTGCCGACGGCAGCGGCCGCGGCGGGTGTCGACGCCGTGAGCATCGGGGTGGGGTGGTAGGTCGCCACCACCTCACCCTGCGCGTTGCGGATCTGTTCCATCAGGTGGGGTGTCATGATCACACCGTCGTTGGCGATACCCGCGGCGACGAGCGCGTTCTCCAGTGGGCTGGTGGCGTCGTTGAACTGCCCTATGGCGCTGTACGCCAGGGCGGCCAGGCTATTGGGCGCCAGGTCCGAGAACGTGGAGGGCACGACGTTCGGGAGATCGAGGTTCGGGACGTACTGCGTCGTGGCCCCGAAAATGGAATAGCCGAAGTCCTCTGCCTGCTTCGTCAAGGTGGGGACCCCGAGTTCGATCCCCAGCTGGCCGTAACCGGGGTCGCACGACTGGGGCAACATCAGGGCCATGGTGCCCCCGCAGGCGGATCCGCCGTCATTGCTCAACGTCTTGTTCGAGTCGCTGAACTTGATGGAGACGGCAGGCGGGAAGCTGTAGTTGATGAGGCTCGGTGCCAGGTTGTACGCCGCGGTGCTGGTCACGACCTTGAAGGTCGAGCCTGGTGGGAAGCGCTCCTGCGTGGCAATGGGCGCCAGGCCGGAGAAATCCTCCAGGTCCTTGGCGGATGCCTCCGCGTCATAGGCCTGTTCGGCCGCCACGTCCGGGCTCGAGATCTTGTTGGGATCAAACGTCGGATTCGAGACCAGAGCCAGCACCGCGCCGGTCGTGGGATCCAGCACGACGACGGCACCATCCTTGTGGGCCCCCGGCGTGGAGGCCAGTGCCTGGGTGGCGGCCTCCTGGAGCACAGGGTCCACGGTGAGCGTCACGTTGTCTGGTTCAGACGGCGGCGTGTCAAAGAGCAGTTGGCTGAAGTTCTGCGGGCTCTGAGCGTGCGTCTTCAGGTACTGGTTGTACTCGTACTCGATGCCCGAGGTCCCATAGAAGAGCGAGTCGTACCCGGTGATGCCGGCGTAGAGCGGACCCTGGGGGTACTCCCGCGTGTAGTGGTACGGGTCCCCGCTCACCGTGGTCTTGACCGACTTGGCCAGGACCGTTCCATCGGAAGCCATGATCGTGCCCCGCTGGTTGTCGTAGATCTTCGCCGCGATGCGCGGGTTGTACGGAGAATTGGCCAGGGCACCGGCTTGACGGAATTGAATGTTCGCCAGTTGGACGATGACCAGCGCGAAACAGGCGAGCAGCACGACACCCAGCCAGCGGATGCGGCGTCCCACTAGTCCGAGCCTCTCATGCCGTGGTGACGGGGGTGGCTGTGGTGGCGGTTGCAGCGGTGGAAGGCGTGGTCGTGGACGCTACAGCCGGTGCCACGGTCGTCGTTGTCGCCGCCGCAGTGGTCGTCGTCGTCGCTGCGGGTGCAACGGTCGTCGCCGGTTCGTTGACGGTTGGGGGAAAGCCCCCAGGGAGCGTGGTCGTCGCACCCCCGAGATTCACTCCCTTGCTCGCACTCTTTGCCGCCACAGAATTCACATATTCATCGTGCAGGTTCGCCACATAGCGCGTCGCTGCACTGAGCGACGGTTCTTGCACTCCGGCTTTGATCTGTGCCGCCCCGGTAGGAAGGATCTCCGACGTGGTCACCTTCGTCTTGTCGACCACTCTCGGATGGAACCAGAGCACACCCGCCTGATGACCTTGCTTAATGACAATTTCGCCCTTTTGGATCGCCACGAACCAGTTGTCGTAGGCGTACCAACGAATGGCGTAGAACGCAGCCGTCGGAATGGCCGCCACCAGGAGGACGAAGAGCACCACGCGCACGGTGATCCGCCGCGGGATGCCGAGCCGACGGCGCCGGGCGCCGCGGCTTTCATCAGGTGGTGCTGCCGCAACCGCCGGTGGGGACCGCACCGTCGAGCGGACGGTGGCTCGGGCGACCGGCACCGCTTGCGTATCGTCCAAGAGCAACTGGCCGGTACCGGTGCGACCGCCGTCGAAGGCGGGCTGTTGCGGCGTCAGGCCTGCGGCCGCACCTGCAGCTCCGGGTGCAGCAGCGACAATCGACGCCGTGGTCGTACCTCCGGCGGCGGATTCGGGAGCGACGACGAGAGGGGAACCGGCCCGTGCTCCGATGGGTGTGATCACCGACTCGTCGATGGTCGCCTCACCTACCAGGACGTCGACCACAATCACCGTGATGTTGTCGGATCCGCCATGCTCGTTGGCAACCTCGACCAACTGGCGGGCGGCCTCGACGGGATCGGGCACCGTCGCCAGCACGTCGGCCATTTGCTGGTTGCTCAGCTCGTTCGAGAGACCGTCGCTGCAGAGCAGGACGCGGTCCCCCGGTCGAAGCTGCAACTCCCACATGTCGGTTTCCACTTCCGAGGAAATCCCCAATGCCCGTGTGAGGATGTGCCGCTGCGGATGCACCGCCGCTTCCTCCTCGGTCATCTCACCGTGCCGCATCCGCTCCTCGGCCAGGCTGTGGTCAGCCGTGATCTGCACCAGGTTGCCCTCGGAATACAGGTAGGCCCGCGAGTCCCCCACGTTGGCCAGGGCCACGGTGTCCCGCCCGTCGTTGTCGCCCACGAGCGCCATCGCGGTGAGCGTCGTTCCCATACCCCGCAGTTCGCTGTGGTCCTGGCTCTCCTGCCATACCGCACGATTGGCCTTGGAGAAGGCGTCCTCCAGGCCGGCTTTGGTCGGCTCGTGGCTGAATACCTGAGAAAGGGCGTCCACCGCCACCCGGGCCGCTACCTCTCCGCCGACGTGTCCACCCATGCCGTCCGCCACGGCGAAGAGGTTGGGCGCCTCCAGAGGAAGGTCCTGATTGACTCTTCGCACCCTCCCGACGTCGGTTGCCGATCCGGACCGGAGCACCGTCACCGGGTCACCTCGAAGACGGTGGACCCGGCCTGGAGCACATCACCTTTGGCGAGACGATGAGCCTGCGTGATTCTTTCCGAGTTCACGTACGTTCCATTGGTCGAGCCGAGATCCTCCACCCAGAGCTGGTCCTTTTGGCGGAACAACCGGGCGTGCAACGTCGAGGCGTAGATGTCATCAGGGGTGGGGACGCCGCAGCCGAGAGAGCGCCCGATAGTCAGCTCGTCGTCCAGGTCGAACGTCTGTCCCTCGTGAGCGGCGGGTTCGACTATCCGCAGGAAGAACTGCCTGCGCCTGGGTTCGGCGGGCCGCTGGGGCCGGGCGGCGACCTTCTCACGCCGCCGCTCGCTCCTGGTTTTCCGAACGGTGGCGGGGCTCATTTCCACCCACACGGCGCGGATGACACGGAGGAAGAACAAGAAGATGAGGGCGATCACACCCCATTGCAAGACCCGGAGTACCGCATTCAGATTCTGCGTGGCAAGGAGGGACGCCAGCGCGGTCAGCCCCTTCACGTCATCTCGAAGATGAGTTTCGTCGACCCGACACTGACCTCGTCGCCGCTCGACAGGACCCGTTCCCGAATGGGCGCGCCGTTCACCCGTGTCCCGTTGGTCGAGCCGAGGTCGGTCAGGACCACGGAGTCCCCATCGCGACGAAGCTCGGCGTGGCGGCGGCTGACGTTGGAGTCCGCCAGCACCACACCGCATTCGGGAAGGCGGCCGATGACGAGGGGCTCGGCGCCTATCTGCACGCGGCGCCCGTCGGTCAGGACGAGCTCGGCCAGGAATCCGCCGTCGGCATCCTCACGGACCTCGGCCTCGACGGTGAACCTGCCCGCCTTGAGCTTCGACCCCTCGAAGATCTCGACCTCGACAGGCCCCACAAAGAGGTACCCCTCAACTTTGGCGTGCTCTCGGGCGGCATCGGAGAGCTCCCGGGAGAGCGCGTCGATGAAACTCGAGAAACGGTCGACGTCGGCGGGGGAAAGGGTCACCACGAAGGCATTGGGCGCGATGAGGCCTCGCACGCCCACCCGGCGGTGCAGGTCCATCTCACGTGTGAGCCTCCGGCCGATCTCTACCGGCTGGAGATTGCTCCGAAACGGCTTGGCCAACGTACCCTCCACCAAACGCTCGAGGCGCTCCTCGAACTGCTGGAGTCCCATGGTCTCCCAGAGACTAATGGGCCGGTGCGACAAATACAGGCCTATTGGCGGCCTGAGCTGCCCACCAGGCGGCAGGGTCAACCTCTGCCAGGGACTACTCTTGTCCGGTTGCTCGGGCGAGTGGCGGAATAGGCAGACGCGCAGGATTCAGGTTCCTGTGTCCGAAAGGATGTGGGGGTTCAAGTCCCCCCTCGCCCACGCTGAAAGTGCTGGTCAGAAGGGGTGAGCTCCCGTTCCGGAGGACCTCCCACTCACCACGTTGCGCCAAATCGTCGACGAACGCATCGAGCTCCCGATCAGGGACGGCCCGATTGACGATTCCATAGTGCTCGGCCGTGAGCCCGTCGAATCTCATAGAACCCAGGATTATTTCCAATGTTCGCGCCCGCCCAACGAGACGCGAAAGCCGAGAAATAGCCCCACCACCAGGAACTACACTCGCTCCAACTTCCGGCTGCAGGATCGTCGACCGCGCCTGCGTGTCTCGACCCACGTTCTCGCTTCCACTAGTCGGTTGCGCCCGGGAAACACACGGGTCGCCAACTGGTCTCCACGCGGGGACCTGTTTCGAGATAACTCTACCGACCAGTCTCGTTTTTTTCGTGGGGACGTCGGCGGGGTTCAGGCGTGCCGGCCGCCTTCCCTCGTGTGGCGGACCACCGGGCGGCCCCGAGCAGGTGCAGCTGACAGACTGCGCACATGGACGTCCACCTCGTAGACGGCACCTACGAGCTCTTTCGGCATTTCTTCGGTCAGCCCCCGCGCAAGGCGGACGATGGGAGCGAGATCGGCGCGGCGCGCGGCGTGGTGACCACGGTCGTGAGCATGCTGTCGAACGGTGCCACGCACGTCGGGGTGGCCACCGATCACGTCATCGAATCGTTCCGCAACGAGATGTGGTCCGGGTACAAGACCGGAGCCGACATCGCCCCGGCATTGCGCTCACAGTTCGACGTTCTCGAGACCGCGCTCGACGCATTGGGCGTCGGACTGTGGCCGATGGTCGAACTCGAGGCTGACGACGCGTTGGCTTCCGCGGCCTCAGTCGCGGCAAAGGACCCCGAGGTGAGCCAGGTGATCATCTGTACACCCGACAAAGACCTGGCCCAGTGCGTGATCGGTGACCGGGTCGTGCAACTCGACCGCCGGTCCGGCACCGTGAGCAACGAGGATCAGGTCTGGGTGAAGTTCGGCGTGGCGCCCCGCTCCATCCCTGACTGGCTGGCACTCGTCGGTGACTCAGCCGACGGCTTCCCCGGATTGGCGGGGTGGGGTAAGCGTTCGGCCTCGCTCGTGCTGGCCCACTACGGGCAGCTCGATCGGGTCCCCGACAAGGTGAGTGAGTGGGATCCAGCGGTACGCCAGGCGGTGCGCGGTGCGGCCAAGCTGGCCGAGAGACTGGCCGACGAGCGGGAGCTGGCGGAGCTCTTTCGGGACATCGCCACCCTCCGGGTCGATCCCACCCTTCTCGACAACGTGGCCTCGCTGTGCTGGCGGGGACCGACCCGTGCCTTCGACGATGTCTGCCGGCACTTTCGAGACCCGGCGCTGGCCGAGCGGGTGGCCGCCCTCGCCGGTTGACACCTGGGCACACCGGATCGAGCGGGTCGTAGGATGCACCCGTGGCGCCACCGATCCTCGCTCAGCAGGAACGGGAAACCATCTGCAACCTTTTCGTCGAGCTGGGTCCCGACGCTCCCACCCTCTGTGAGGGCTGGACCACGGCCGATCTGGCGGCGCATCTCGTGGTCCGCGAGCGACGGCCCGACAGTGGACCCGGGCTCGTCTGGCCGCCGTTGGCCGGCTACACGGACAAGGTTCGGCGCTCCGTGAAAGATCGCACCCCATGGACGAAATTGGTCGAGACGGTGCGCCGGGGGCCCCCGATGCTGCTTCGGCGTGTCGATGGGCCCATGAACACGGTCGAATACTTCATCCATGTCGAAGACGTCAGGCGCGCCCGACCGAATTGGGAGCCCCGCCAGATCTCCGAGGAATTGGCGAACGCGCTGTGGGCCCGGGTCGGCCCGGGTGGCATGGCGAAGAAGGTTCCCGCCACCATTGTCGTTGCCTCCCCCGGACGTGCCGAGAAAGTGGCCGGCACTGGACCCCGGCTCGTCCTGTCCGGCGACCCGGGTGAGCTCACCATGTTCGGATCCGGCCGCCAAGCTGCAGCCCGGGTCGAGATCACCGGCGACGCCGCGTTGGCGGCGCAGCTACGCGACGCCGCGCTGGGGATCTAGAAGCGCCCAAGGTCTCGTCGAACCAGCGGGCCACCGCGGTACGGGCCGTCATGGTCTCCCCGATCCGAGCGAGGGCGGCCGCAACCGTCCGGTGCCTTCCCGGTGGGGCCCCGTCGAGGAGCTCGTTCCAAAAGACCGCCCAGCCTCCGGCGAACGAATTGCCCCGGCCCGCCGAGATGAGGAGCCGCGCCAAGGTAGCCACGGCGCGCGGTCGGCTGACGAGCGTGGACTGCACGGCTGCGGCGATGCACTGATACGGGAAGTGCTCCGCCGCAATGGCGGTGCAGTAGTCCTCGGCCACGTGGCCCGGTCCCGCCAGGATCGCCTGCGCCGCCAACCGGCCACTCCCCATCGCCTGGGCGATGCCTTCACCCTGCAAGGGGTTGATGAGACCGGCGGCGTCGCCGACCAGCAGGACACGGCCGGCGGCCGGCGTGGTCCCGACCATGCCCATCTTGAGCCACCCACCCAGCGGGCGGGACGGTGGTGCGGGCGACGCCTCGGCCAGAAGGCCCACGGCACCGAGGTGGGACAGGAATGCCGGCAACGCCCGCACCGCTTTCGCTCCCGCGTGCCGGTCCGCCCTCGTCGCGATGCCGAGTCCGACATTGGCCCCCTCCGGACCGGGGAACACCCATCCGTAGCCGGGAAAGGCCCGCCACCGAGTCGGCTCCCACATGACGATGGCTGCAAGATCGACGTGCTGGGGTACGTAGGAACGCACGGCGAACCCCCACAGCACTCGCTGCGGCTCGACCAGTCCGGCCGCCGTGGCCACCCCGCTCGCCGCACCGTCGGCCCCGATGACGAAGTCCGCGCGCAATTCCTCCCCGGTGCTCAACCGGTAGCCGTCGATCCTTCCTTGCCTGAAAAGGGGCCGCTCGGCCCGAGCGCACAACGGAACGGCCCCGGCCTCGGTGGCCGCGCGATGGAGCATGTCGTCGAAGACCGTGCGTGTGACGGCCGTGCCGTGGCCCGGATACGTGAGGCCCTCGGCACTGGGCAGACGCACCCGCCTGCCGTTCGGTCCGACCACCAGCATGTCGCCCACGTGCGGGCCGTCGGGCTCCGAAAGGCCGAGGTCGGCCAGAAGCTGCAGCCCCCGGGGGCCGACCATGTCCCCACAGGCCTTGTCGCGCGGGAACGTCGCCTTCTCCACCAGCGCCACCCGCGCCCCACCCCGGGCCAGCACGAGTGCCGCCACGCTGCCCGCCGGGCCACTTCCGATGACGACGGCGTCGAAGCGCGTCCGTTGCACGCTGCTCCTTCCCGACTCCGTCCGACCTACAGTGAGATCTTCCCATGTCCCGGAGGTAAGGCGTTGCCGCAGGTCGCTGGCGATCGGAACCGGTTCGCTCAGGAATTGTTCACCTCCCTCCCCAGTCGCTACGACCGGTTGGCCGAGATCCTCTCCATGGGTCAGAACGGTCGATGGCGCCGGGCAATGGTCGACCACATCGTGCCGTCGTCACCACGCCAGGTGCTCGACGTGGCATCGGGCACGGCGGGTGTCGCGCTGCAACTTGCGGCACGTACCTCAGCCGACATCGTCGGCGTCGATCTCACGCTCGGCATGCTGGCGCAGGGGCGCCGAAACGTGGCACAGGCCGGCATGAGCGAGCGGGCCCAGCTGGTCGCCGGTCGAGCCGAACAACTCCCCTTCCCCGACCGTTCGTTCGACGCGCTGACCTTCACCTACCTGTTGCGCTACGTCGATGACCCCCAAGCCACGCTCTGCGAACTGGCACGCGTCGTCAAGCCCGGTGCGGCCGTCGCCAGCCTCGAGTTCTTCCTCCCTCCCAGCGCCTTCTGGCGCTTCTGGTGGTGGCTCTACACGCGCCTCCTCCTTCCCCTCGGAGGGTGGTTGACCGGTGGGCGCGAATGGTTCAGGGTCGGGAAGTTTCTCGGCCCCAATATCTCGGGCCACTACCGCAAGTACCCACTGTCGTGGACGGAAGACGCCTGGCGACAGGCCGGATTCGAGAACGTCGGTGTGCGCGTGATGAGCCTCGGTGGTGGTCTCGTGATGTGGGGAACTCGGAGCGGTGGACCCGCCGCGGGCTGAGCGCCGCCCTGCGTTCTACGCGGCCCGGCCCGGAGGGTGGCGGGACTGGTGGACACTGCTCCACCCTCCCTACACGGCATGGCATCTGTCCTACGTGGTAATCGGCGCGTCGCTGGCCCCCCACGTCGATCTCACCCGACTTGTCGCCACACTCCTGGCGTTCCTGTTCGCTGTCGGCCTGGCCGCCCACGCTCTCGATGAGCTGCACGGGCGACCCCTCGGGACCCGCATCTCGACCACGACACTCATCGGCGTGACGATCGTGGGCCTGGCCGGTGCCATCGTGTTGGGAATCATCGGGCTCTCGCGCGTCGGGTGGCCGCTGATTCCCTTCATGGTGCTGGGCCCGCTGCTCGTCGTGGCGTACAACTGGGAACTGCTGGGGGGCGTGGTGCACACTGATACCGGCTTCGCGCTGGCCTGGGGCTCCTTCCCGGTGCTTGTGGGATACGTGGCACAGACCGGTCGGCTGGCTCTGAGCCCGGTGATCGCTGCCGTTGCCACCTTCGCACTGTCGGCAGCGCAACGTCGCTTGAGCACGCCGGCTCGAGTCATCCGCCGGCGGGCGTCCGCCGTCGAGGGCCGCATCACGTTGTCCGACGGCGAGCAGATCCAGATTGACGAGCGGACGCTGCTGGCACCCCTCGAAACGGCACTCCATGCCATGTCATGGGGCATAGTCCTGATCGCGACCTCACTGGCCGTGACCCGCCTGGGCTAGCCGGCAGACGCCAGACGTCGCCGGAACCCGGCCACCGTCGTGTCCACCACCCGGTCGTGACCCCACTGCAAGAGGGGCAGCCCGAACCGGCTGGCCAGTCGCATCGGACGCTGCATCATCTCGACTGTCCAGGCCACTTCGACGCGCGACCGGTCGCCCTCGGGATGCACTCTGAGCCACGCCAGGCCTTCAAGGTCGCCCCCTATGACGGCATCGATGGCGTTCGGTGCTTCGCAACGTGTCAATTCGACCCGGATACGCATGCGATAGGGCAGCGGAGGCGCCACTACCCCGTACAACACCGACCCTGCGGCCAGCGACTCTCCTTCCATGCGGAATTCCTGCAGCCAGGGCCACCAGCGCTCGAATAGATCTACCCGTTCGATACTCGCCCACAGGTCTGCGGGCGCGAGGCCGAAGTCGAACGCACGTCGGTACTCGATGACGGGTCGGCGAGGCATGCGTTGCAACACTAGAAGTGACCCGACGCCAATTGCCTCCGTGCCCGGAGGCTCGTGATCGCGAAGACGCCGGGCAAACCTGGCAGAATCGGGTTCTGCAATCTCCTCGCGTCGGCGCCAACAACGGGGATGGAGATTTCGAACCGACACGAGGCCACGAACGAATGAAGCACACCGGGAAGACTTCTTCATGAGCAGTTCGTCGCCGATCCCGTGCCTGGTGACTGACGAAGGTGCGCTCGACACGGTGTGCAGGCAGCTCGCGGACGAGGAGTACTATGCCCTCGATACCGAATTCCACACCGAACGCACCTACTTCCCGAAGCTGGCCTTGATCCAACTGGCATGGGCCGACAAAGTGGCCCTCGTCGACCCACTGGCGGTGGACCCGCGACCCTTGGCCGGCGTGTTCTCGGGCCGCGGCATCGCGGTGGCGCACGCGGCCGAACAGGACATCGAGGTCCTGGAAACTGCATGCGGCACAGTGCCGTCAACCGTGTTCGACACCCAGATCGTTGCGGGATTCCTGGGTATGTCCTCTCCCTCGCTGTCCCGGCTGGTCGATCAGGTGTTGGGGATATCGCTCCCCAAGGCAGACCAGCTGTCGGACTGGATGCAGCGCCCCATCTCTGGCCGCCAGATCACCTATGCCGCCGGGGACGTCGCCCACCTGCTCGAGCTGCGGACGGCTATCACGCAGCGCCTCGAAGACCTTGACCGGCTCACATGGGCACTGGAGGAGTGCGCGCAGACGTTGTCGCTGCGTCGCCGCCAAGCGGCTCCCGAGGAGCTCTGGTGGAAGATGGGCGACATCCGCAAACTGTCCGGGCGTTCCCGCGGCGTGGCCCAAGAAGTTGCAGCGTGGCGGGACCGCCGCGCCGCTGCCCTCGATCGGCCGCGCCGCACCGTCCTTTCGGATCTGGCGCTGCTCGCCATCGCGCAACGCCCACCCCGGAATCGTCGGGAACTCGAGCAGACGAGGGGGGTCGACGGTCGCCATCTGGCGCAGGGTGGTGCCGCAGAGATTCTCGAGGCCATCTCCAGGGGACTCGCTCTGGCGCCCGACGAGGTACGGCTTCCACCCGGTGGACGGGAGGCCTACGCCTCACCCGCCGCGGTGGCGGTCTGCTCCGGTCTGGTACGTCAGATCGCCGACGACCTCAGCTTCGACCAGGGCCTGCTGGCCACTCGAGCCGACATTGCCAACCTCTTGAGCGGTGAGACGAGCCGGCTCGATGTCGGTTGGCGCCGTTCGATTGCGGGCGATCCCCTGCGGAGCCTCATCGCAGGTGCCGTGGCCGCAGCCTTCGACGCAGACGGCATGCTCGTCCTCGAGGAGCGGTCGTTCCGACCTCAGTTCACGGTGCGCTCCCGCCCCGACCAGTAAGCCTGGCGGAGTTTGTATTTCTGGAGCTTGCCCGTCGCCGTGCGATCGAGCGCGGCCCGGAACTCGACGCTCGTCGGGGCCTTGAAATGCGCCATGTGCTCTCGGCAATGGGCGATGAGGTCCCCCTCGGACACGTCGTAGTCGGGACGGAGCACCACGAGAGCCTTGATCGTTTCGCCCCATTTGTCGTGCGGCACCCCGATGACGGCAACTTCGGCGACGGCGGGGTGCCGGTAGAGGCAATCCTCCACTTCGATCGAAGAGACGTTCTCCCCGCCGGTGATGATCACGTCCTTCTTGCGGTCGGAGATGACGAGATAGGCGCCATCGACATATCCCCCGTCGCCGGTGTGGAACCACCCGCCCTCGAGCGCCGCAGCCGTCTCCTCGGGCTGCTCCCAATAGCCCGCAAAGACATGGTTGGCGCGCGCCAGTACCTCGCCCTCGTCGCTGATGGCGATCTGGACACCCACGGCCGGCACGCCGGCCCGGCTCAGTCGCTGCGCGCGCTCTTCCGCGGTGATCCCACTCCATTCGGACGGAGCACGATTGATGGTGAGGAGCGGCGAGGTCTCCGTCAGCCCATAGATCTGGACGAACTCCCATCCGAGCTCGGTCTCGACCCTCTCGATGGCCTTGGAGGGCGGAGGTGCGCCGGCCACGACGATGCGGACCGTGCCGGCCCCGGGAATCAGCCGCCCCTCGCGCACGCGCACCGATGCCGCGTCGAGGATGGCGGCCACCACCGCCGGGGCCCCGCACATGAGCGTGACCCCGTGTTGCTCGACCCGCGAGAGGATCTGTTCACCGTCGATCTTGCGCTGCACCACGTGGGTCCCACCCATACCCGTCACGGCGTAGGGCATGCCCCACCCGTTGCAGTGGAACATCGGAAGGGTGTGCAACAACACATCGCGGTCACTCACCCCGGTATGCCAACCGAAGGTCACCGCATTGATCCAGCAGTTGCGATGGGTGAGCTGTACGCCCTTTGGGCGGGCGGTCGTGCCGGACGTGTAGTTCACCGAGCACGAGGCGTCCTCATCTCCCGCCCATTCCCGGGCGGGCGCGCCTGCGGCCGCCGGCGCGAAGAGCTCCGCGTCGTCGATGCCGTCGAGCGCGAACCGGTGTGCCACGGGGATGTCGGCCACCACGTCGGAGACGTCGGGGTCGTACAGGAGCACCGACGCCCCAGAGTGCTCGACGATGTAGGCCATCTCCGCCGATGTGAGACGGAAGTTGATGGGCACCAGGATGCGCCCGAATCCACTGACGCCAAAGTAGGACGTCAGGAAGCGGGCCGAATTCGGGCTCACGATCGCCACCCGCTCACCGGCTGCCACATTGAGGTGGTCCAGGCCCCGAGCCATCCCGCGCGCCCGAGCCTCGAGCTCGGTGTACGTCATGGCCCCGAGCGATCCACTCACACCGGGTTCGTCGATCACCGCCACCCGGGAGCCATAGACAAGCGCTCCCCGATTGAGAAAGTCCGCCACTGTCAGCGCGACCCGCATCAGAACATCACTCCCTTTCGCCGCCAACTACCCAGGGCGCATGACCCTACCGGCCCGGCGTCGCCGGATTAAGAGTGACCCAATACCGGGTGCGCGACGTACGGCTTCTCCATCGTCGCCACCTCGTCCTCGGTCAGCACGAGCTCTTCGGCCGCCAGCGCATCCTGCAGGTGCGCCAGCTTGGTCGAGCCGACGATGGGCGCCGTGACACCGGGCTTTCCCAGCAACCACGCCAGGGCTACCTGCGGGGTGGGAACCCCGCGAGCGGCCGCCACCTGCTGCGCGCTCTCCACCACGTCGAAGTCCGTCGGCTGCTCGTAGAGGTGGTCGGTGAAGGAATCCGTCGTGGCGCGGACGGTGTTGCGCTCGCCCGCCCGCGTGCGGTTCCCGGCCAGCACCCCTCGAGCCAAGGGGCTCCAGGGGATGACGCCGACACCTTGATCGAGACAGAGCGGGATCATCTCCCGTTCCTCTTCCCGGTAGATCAGGTTGTAGTGGTTCTGCATCGACACGAATCTGGTCAACCCGTTCTTCTCGGCCGTGTGTTGCGCCTTGGCGAACTGCCACGAGAACATGCTGCTCGCCCCGAGGTAGCGGGCCTTACCGGCCACCACCACTTCATGCAGCGCTCCCATCGTCTCCTCGATGGGTGTGCGGGGGTCCCAACGGTGGATCTGGTACAGATCGACATAGTCCAAACCGAGGCGGCGGAGCGACGCGTCGATCCCCGAGAGGATGTGCTTGCGGGACAGGCCACCTCCGTTTTCCCCCGCCGTCACCGGCATGAACACCTTGGTGGCGATGACCGCCTCATCGCGGCTGAGGAACTTGCTCACCAGCCTTCCGGTGGCGACCTCGCTGGCACCCCCGTTGTACACATCGGCCGTGTCGAAGAACGTGACCCCGCCCTCCACGGCCGCCCGCACGATAGGCCCCGCTTCGTCCTCGCTGATCGCCCACGGCCTATCACTGCTCTGCCCGAACCCCATCATGCCCAGACACACCCTGGAGACCCTGAGGCCCGACGTTCCCAAATTGGCGTAGTGCACTGTTGACCTCTCTTAGCCCGTGGTTCGCCTGAAATATCGGCTCAACGTCTCTTCTTGTTGTTGGTAGGACGAACCGATATCAGATCCATACAGGGCCATGGGCTCCTCCAGCATGCGCTCGAAGGTCAACTTGCACACCGCCTGCCCGTTTTCGACCATGAACGGCACGTCGTGCGCCCTCACCTCGAGCGCGGCCCGGGACCCGCGAAATCGTCGGCTGGGGTCAAAACCGAAACCGGGGTCGAAGAAACCGGCGTAGTGCGTGCGCAGTTCACCGCTCGTCGGGTCGTATGCCGTCATCTCGGCTGCCAGGTACGGCGGGATGCTCACTGCTTCATGGGACATGAGAAGGTAGAAGCGTCTGGGCGAGAGCACCAGGCGATCACCGTCCTCGCGATAGA
Source organism: Acidimicrobiaceae bacterium (assembly GCA_003160635.1). Taxonomy (GTDB): domain Bacteria; phylum Actinomycetota; class Acidimicrobiia; order Acidimicrobiales; family RAAP-2; genus Bog-473. The sequence continues at coordinate 18,269 of PMLV01000183.1, forward strand.
CGGGATCCCAGAACGCAGCCGGATCCACCTCGCGATCCGACGTGAGATCAAGCAGGGGCGCGCTGTCCCTCGTGCTGTGTCCGACCCGTCCCTGGGCGTCGCCGTGGAGGTCGAGACCCAGGAAGAGCCCATCGGAGAGCACCAGGCGCTCGGTCGGAACCGGCTCCCCGTCCCGGAACAGGATCGGTTCCTCCTCGTGGGCCGCCCGGACCTGATCGTCGGTCAGCCACGGGCGACCGATCGAGAGGCGCAATTGATTCAACGTGAGGTCCTCTCGGACCCGCACGGCAAAGGAGAGCGGCACGACCTCGAGATACAGGGGCCCCTGGTATCCCGGCGCAATCTCGTCGAAGCGGTCGCTGTGGTCGGTGATCACACGGGTGAAGACGTCGATGCGACCGGTGGAGCTCTTCGGGTTGGCCTTTCCCCTCAGCCCGGCGGGGAGGTCGAGCCGTTCCTTGAGCTCTATGAGGTAGGGGCATCGGGCCTCGAGCATGGCGCCGTCGCCCCGTAGGTCGATCTCGTCGAGTATGTAGTCCTTGAGCTTTCGCTCCACGGTCTCATCCCCGGGAAGGAAGCTACAGCGGATGCGCAGCGCCCTCTCCCCGAGACGGAGGTCCAGGCTGGCCGGCTGCACGTTGGAGCCCGGGATGTTGAACCTTCCGGCGTCGACGTAGCCGGCCCGTATGGCACGCTCGAGCAGGTGGCCCGGAAGGACGCCCTCGGCGCTGGGGGGGAGACTCAGCACCATGCGAATCGTGGATCAGGAGAGGTCATACACGGTCACGTTATGAGCAAAGCACGTGGTGCCGCTGCACGAAAGTCCGGCGGTGGCAAAGCGCCCGGTCAGCCTGTGGATGATTTGGGGATGAACTGCAGATACACGCGCATTGCACAGGCACGCAATTGTTATCCACAGGCTGAAGCCCGGCAATGGCCATTTCAGAGACAACCGAGGGCCCTGAGGCCCCCCGCCCTACACTGACAACGCGTCAAATTCGGTGAGTTGGCCCGACATCGAACACTCGGAGGTTCCATGCTCGACTACGTCGTCCGATCCGGCACGGTAATCGATGGCACAGGGGGGCCGGCCCGGATGGCCGATATCGGCATCCAGCATGGCCGGATCACAGAAATAGGCGTTGTCAGCTCGCCGGCCCGGAGCGAGCTCGATGCCACCGGACTCGTGGTGGCACCCGGAGTGGTGGACCCTCACACGCACTATGACGCCCAACTCTTCTGGGATCCGTCCGCTTCGCCTTCCAACCTGCACGGCGTCACGACAATCATCGGTGGCAACTGTGGTTTCACGTTGGCCCCCGTCAAGAATGAGGACGCCGCCTACATCCGCCGGATGATGGCCAAGGTCGAAGGCATGCCCCTCACCGCCCTCGAGCAGGGCGTCCCGTGGAATTGGTCGACCTTCGGCGAGTACCTGGCGGCACTCGAAGGGAACTTGGGCGTCAACGCCGGCTTCCTGGTGGGCCACTGCGCCCTGCGCCGCCATGTCATGGGGTCATCGCGCGCCGAAGAAGTGGCGACCGACGAGGAGATCGCCTCGCTCCGAACCCTCTTGGCCGAGTCGTTGGCGTCCGGCGGCCTCGGGTTCTCGTCGTCACAATCGCGGACGCATTCTGACGGCGAGGGCCGACCCATTACGTCGCGTCACGCTGACCGCCGGGAGATGCTGGCCCTGTGCGAGGAGGTGGCCGCGCACGAGGGCACGACGCTGGAGTTCATCACGAACGGCTGCCTCGATTCGTTCAGCGACGAAGAGGTGGAGCTCATGACCGCCATGAGCGTCACCGCCCGACGGCCGCTCAACTGGAACGTGCTGACCGTCGATGGCCGCTCGGGCGAACGGATCGGCCGCCAGCTCGCGGCGTCGTCGAGCGCGGCGGCGGCGGGCGGGCGGATCGTGGCCCTGACCATGCCGACGACCGTCCCCATGAACATGAGCTTTCGCACGCACTGCGCCCTCTTTCTCATTCCCGGATGGGGCGAGGTCATGGGTCTGGCCGAAAAGGAGCGCATGACGGAGCTGGCTGATCCCGGCGTGCGCAACAAGCTGGATCAGCGGGCGCACAGCAAGGAAGCCGGGGTTTTCCGCGGCCTGGCGCGGTGGGGCACCTATGTGATCGGCAATACGTACGCCGAGGAGAATGCAGGCTGCCAGGGTCGGATGGTGCAGGACATCGCCGCCGAACGGGGCACCACGGACTTCGACACCTTGCTCGACATCGTTCTGGCGGACGACCTCCGCACCGTCTTGTGGCCGAACACCGACGATGGCGACGAGAGGACCTGGGCCATGCGGGCGGAGGTCTGGAGCGACCCTCGGGCAATGATCGGAGGATCCGACGCCGGGGCGCACCTTGACCGCATGTGCGGATCGAACTACCCGACCTCCTTTCTCGCCGACTGTCTGCGCGGGCGCCAGCTCGTGCCCGTCGTCCAAGCGGTCCACATGTTGACGGGCCAGCCGGCGCAACTCTTCGGGCTCCGAGGGCGGGGCTTGGTGGCCGAAGGGTTCGCCGCCGACCTCTTCGTCTTCGATCCTCTCGCCGTGGGGTCGGACCCGGCCAGCCTGGTCTACGACCTCCCCGGCAACGAGCCCCGTCTCATTGCCGGCTCACGGGGGGTCGTAAGAGTCCTCGTCAACGGGATAGCGACTGTGCGCGACGGGCAGCCCACGGGCGCGGTTCCGGGCACCCTTCTTCGATCGGGCCGTGACACCGCGTCAGTTGAGCCCGCGGCGGACGCAACGGCCTGAGGGAGCTCGACCCGCCGGACCGATCCCTTATGTATCCCGCCGGCGCGTGGCAAAGCGATCAGGAATGCGGGCTCGCCGCGACTAGCCTGCGCCTACCGTGATGGCCGACCCCTCCGAATCGACGGTCGCCGAGGGGACACCCAAACGGTCGCACTGGTTGCGCGAGACAGCAGTCGTCGTCGTCGTGGCCCTCGTTGCGGCCCTCCTGCTCCGTGCGTTCGTCGTACAGACCTTCTTCATCCCTTCGGGATCCATGGAGCCCACCCTCAACATCGGTGACCGCATACTCGTCAACAAGTTGAGCTACCACCTCCACGGCGTGGACCGGGGGAACATCGTCGTCTTCCGCCGCCCGGCCGACGAGAACTGCGGCGGGGAACCGGTGGCCGATTTGGTGAAGCGGGTCATCGGGCTCCCGGGCGAGACGATCTCGCTGACCAAGGGCTCCAAGGGCTACGTGATGGTCAACGGCAAGCGCCTCGACGAGACGTGGCTTCCCACATCGGTCCAGGGAAAGACCTTTGCCGGACCCGCCGGAAAGCCTTACAACCTCGCGAAGCCCTACGTGATCCCGGCGAATGACTACTTCGTCATGGGTGACAACCGCACTGACTCGTGCGACAGCCGCTACTGGGGGCCAATTCCACGGTCTTTGATCGTGGGCAAGGTCGATCTGCGCGTATGGCCGATCACCAGCTTCCATTTCTTCTAAGAACGGGGTTCCAACCGCCCGCGAAGGGGTAATTCCTCTCTTGCCATGATCCGGTTTGGTGCCCGCGGCCAGGTGGGACCCTTCACTCGGTACGATCATGGGATCTTTTCGTGATCAGAAGGGACGAGATGGTGCGCAGCCGTGGCGAGAGCCCTGCAACGGGTGACGCGAACCTGTTACCGGCTTCCATGCCGGATATCGGGCGTTCGCTCCAGCTCGCCCGAGAACAGGCCGATCTCACCGTGACCGATGCGGCCGAACGGTTTGGTCTGCACAGCGCCGCCCTCGAAGCCCTCGAAAGCGGCCACGTCGGGCTCCAACATGATCGCATCGAGACGCTGCGGACACTCCGGGCCTACGCCAATTCCCTCGGCTTGCCCGGGGACGAGTACGTCTTGCTCGCCGTCGAGCAGTGGCCTGCCGGCGGATCGAGCACGACCCCGCACGGGGATACGGCCGTGGTGCCGGTGGTGTCGATTTCATCAGCGCCCGCGGGAGGACACTCCCCGGCCGGAGGGGGCGTCACCTGGCCCAGCGATTCGACGGGGGTCGCCGACGCCACCACCACCGGTGTCTTCGAGCCGATCCTCCGGCCCCTCTCTCTCGGCGACGGCGGTTCCTGGCAGGACACCGGCCAGATCTCGATCGCCGACACCGGAGAGGTCCCCGCCTTCAAGATCCCAGCACCGAGAATTCTCAAGGTACTCGTGGGGTTGGTCACCTTTCTGATCGTGGTCGGTGGCGTAGCGCTTATCGAGCACGACCATGTCGACGGCTGGGCCCACGACGTTCGGTCGTCGACGGCTCATTGGTACGACAACGCCAAGGTCGCACTCGGGATCACCTCGAAACCGAAAGGCCATTCCTCCACGACGACAACCACATCACCGGCGGCCGGATCCAAGGCCCCCAGCGTCAAGGTTGCGGTGGATCCATCAGGTCAGGCGGCTACCTTCACTGTCCCGGCGGCGGCGTTCACCGTCAAGATCCTGGCGGACAACGCTCCATGTTGGGTGCAAGCGGTCGTCGTGGGCAACCCCCGCCCCGTATTCGGACAGGTCCTGACCGCCGGCCAGTTCCACCTTTTTTCGGTCAACAGCTCCATGACCATCCAAACGGGTAGTGGATCTGGTCGGGTCTACATCTACGAGGGCTACACGTTGCTCAGATCGTTCGTGCCGACCAAAGTGCCCTTCACCATGACGTTCAATGCCGTGAACTGAGCCTTATCGGGGAGTCCCGCCTACTCGTTGTCGCTTTCGGCCGTCACCCCGGCCACCGCAGCAACGGACTGGCCGTCGTCGAGGTTCATGACCCGCACACCCGTCGCGTCGCGGCCCTGGGACGCGATTTCGCGGGCAGCCGTCCTGATCACGACGCCGCCTGACGAAACCAGCAGGATCTCCTCGTCGAGAGCGACCATGAAGGCGGCCACCACGGAGCCCCGCTTTCCGGTGAGGCGGATGCCCCGGACGCCCTGTCCCCCGCGCGCCTGGCGGTTGAACCGCTCCAACTTGGTGCGCTTGCCGTACCCCGCGTCGGTCACCAGCAGGATGTCGGTGTCGTCGGCTGCGACGTCACATGAAACGACCACGTCGCCGGCCCTGAGGCGGATGCCGCGCACGCCGGCGGCGTCTCGGCCCATGGCCCGCACGTCGGTCTCGTTGAAGCGGATGGTCATGCCGCTCCGCGTGACCTCGAAAATGTCGTCACTGCCGGACGTGGCCACCACACGCACGAGTTCGTCGCCCTCGCGCAAGTTGATGGCGATGAACCCCTCTCGCCGGGACTTGTCGTACTCGCTCATCGCCGTCTTCTTGACCTGACCCTGTGCCGTGGCGAACACGAGATACTGATCCGGCGAGAATTCGCGCGTGGTGATGATCGCCTGTACCGATTCGTTCGGGGCCAGTGGGACGAGATTCACGGCCGCGGTGCCTTTGGCCGTCCGCTCCTTGAGCGGTATCTCGTGTCCGCGCAGCCGGTAGACCTTGCCGTGGTTGGAGAAGAGCAACAGGTAGGAGTGGGCAGAGGAGTGCACCACCTGACTGACCAGATCCTCTTCCTTGAGCCGGGCGCCTTGGACCCCACGCCCGCCCCGTCCCTGGGTGCGGAACGCGGCGGCGGCCACGGACTTTATGTAGCCCCCCTTGGTCATGGTGACGACGATCTCCTCATCGTCGATCAGGTCCTCCACCCCCATCTCGCCGGGGTCGTGCGTGATGATGCTGCGCCGGGGGTTGGCGTACTTGTCCCGGATCGCGGTGATTTCGGTGGCGATGACCCCGCGCAGCTTGGCGTCGTCGGCCAGGATCGACTCCAGCTCGGCGATGGTCTCGAGGAGCTTGGCCATCTCCTCTTGCAATTCGGTGCGCCCCAGCCGCGTGAGGCGCCCGAGGGTCATGTCGAGGATGTGGGTGGCCTGGATCTCCGAAAAAGAGAACGGCTCGGCCATGAGGGAAGTGCGGGCCGAGGGCCGGTCGTCTGATCCCCGGATGGCGGCGATGACGGCGTCGAGCATGTCGATGGCCCGCAGGAGGCCCTCGACGATGTGTGCCCGCTCCTGGGCTTTGCGCAGCCGGAATTCCGTGCGCCGAGTGATGACCTCAATCTGGTGATCGATGTAGTGGGAGAGCGCTTGGGCCAGGTTCAGCGTCCGGGGAACCGAGTCGACCAGGGCCAGCATGTTGACCCCGAAACTGGTTTGGAGCGGCGTCTGCTTATAGAGGTTGTTCAGCACCACGTTTGCGTTGGCATCACGTTTCAGCTCGATGACCAGACGCGGCTGCTGGTTGGCGGAGGAGTTCAGGACCCCGCTTATGCCGTCGAGCTCGCCCGCTCTGACCAGGTCGGAGATCTTCTGTTCAATGACTTCGACCGAGGTCTGGTACGGGAACTCGGTGACGACGATGCGATCCCCCACTCGACCCTCTTCGATCTCGGCGACGGCACGCATCTTGATTGAACCTCGACCGGTCCGATAGGCGTCGAGAATTCCCTGGCGCCCCAGGATGAGCCCTCCGGTGGGAAAGTCCGGACCCTTCACGAAAGCCATCAGGTCGTCCGGGGTGGCCGCCGGGTTGTGGAGCACGTGGATGGCGGCGTCGATCACCTCGCCCATGTTGTGGGGCGGGATGTTGGTGGCCATACCCACGGCGATGCCCTGGGAGCCGTTGATCAGCAGGTTGGGGAACCGACCAGGCAGCACGACCGGCTCTTCGTCGGAGCCGTCGTAGTTGGCGATCATGTCGACGGTTTCCTCGTCGATGTCGGCCATGAGTTCGAGCGCCAGCGGGGCGAGCCGGCATTCCGTGTAGCGCATGGCCGCCGGGCCGTCGTCGGGCCCGCGTCCACCGAAGTTCCCGTGGCCGTCGATCAGCGGGTGGCGTAGTGAGAACTCCTGCACCATCCGGGCCAGGGCCTCGTAGATGGCCGAGTCGCCATGGGGGTGGTAGGTCCCCATGACGTCACCCACGACCTTGGCGCACTTGTTGTGGGGCCGATCGGGTCGCAGGCCCCTGTCGAACATGGAGTACAGGATCCGGCGGTGCACCGGCTTGAGTCCGTCGCGCACGTCCGGCAGCGCACGGGAGACGATGACGGACATGGAGTACTCGAGAAATGAGCGCTCCATCTCCTCTTGGATTTCAATGGGCTCGATGGAGCCGCTGACGGGCTCGTCGCCACTCGGCGGCTCACCGCTCCCGCCGCCGGTACCCCGCCCGCCACTACCGCGGGTCGATTGTCGTGCCATGTGATCTCCTCGTCCTATTGCTCAGATGTCGAGGAAGCGGACGTCTTTTGCATTTGTCTGAATAAAGTGCCGGCGGAGTTCGACGTCGTCGCCCATCAGGATGGAGCAGACCTCGTCAGCCAGTGCCGCCTGCTCTACGTTGATCTGTAACAGCGAACGCAGGGAAGGCGACATCGTCGTGTCGCGCAGTTCGGCGAAGTCCATCTCTCCGAGGCCCTTCAGCCGGTTGAAGTCATGCTTGTGGTCGGGGTGCTCGGCCAGGAATGCCGCCTTGGCCAGATCGTCCTTCAGGTAGATCTTCTCCTTGCCGACCAGCGTCGAGTAGAGCGGTGGCTGGGCGACGTAGACGAACCCTCCTTCGACCAGGGGCTTCATCTGACGGAAAAAGAACGTCAGCAGAAGTGTCCTGATGTGGCTGCCGTCGACATCGGCATCGGCCAACAAGATCACCTTGTGGTAGCGGATCTTGTCGACATCGAAATCGTCGGCCAAGCCGGCGCCGATGGCAGAGATCAGTGCCTGAATCTCGGTGTTCTTGAGCATCTTGTCGATGCGGGCCCGCTCGACGTTGAGGATCTTCCCGCGAATGGGCAGGATGGCCTGGGTGCGTGGGTCACGGGCATCCTTCGCCGACCCTCCGGCCGAGTTGCCCTCGACGATGAAGAGCTCCGACTCGCGGGGGTCCCGCGAGGAGCAGTCCGACAGCTTTCCGGGCAGACCCGCTCCGTCGAGGGATGACTTGCGTCGGGTGAGGTCGCGCGCGCCCTGGGCGGCCATACGCGCCCGGGCCGCCTGCGTCGCCTTGGCCACAATCTGGTTGGCCTCTTTCGGATTCTCCTCCAGCCATTCGCTCAATTTCTTGTTCGTGGCCTTCACCACCAGCGAACGCATGGACTGATTGCCCAACTTGGCCTTGGTCTGCCCTTCGAACTGCGGGTCGCGCAGTCGCACCGAGATGATGGCGGTGAGCCCTTCCCGGATGTCCTCGCCCTGGAGGTTGTCCTCTTTCTCTTTCAAGATGTTGCGGGCCCGGGCGTAGCGGTTGACGGTATTGGTCAGAGCCGTACGGAACCCCTCCTCGTGCATGCCTCCTTCAATGGTCGAGATGCCGTTGGCGAAGGAGAAAATCGACTCGTGAAAACCGGTGTTCCACTGCATGGCGATCTCAACTTCTTGTCCCTCTTCGGCTTCTTCGAAACCGGCCACCTTGCGGAACAGGGATTCTTTGGCCGCGTTGAGGTGCTTCACGAAGTCGACGATGCCCCCGGCGTACTTGAAGGTCGTCTTGAGTTCGGGTGTCACCCGTTCGTCGGTGAAGCGGATCTCCAGTCCCTTGTTCAAAAAGGCCATGATCTGCATGCGTTCGGTGATGGTCTGGGCTCGGAAATCGGTCTCGTCGAGAATGGATCCGTCCGGCCAGAAGGTGACGGTGGTCCCCGTGCGCGGCTCCCCGGTGGCCCGGTTCAGAGGGGATGGGCCGGTAGGTGCGATCTTGCGCTTGACCTTTCCACCCTTTTCGAATTCAGCTTCCCAACGTTGCCCGTCGCGGTCGATCTCGAGAATCAGCCGGGTCGACAGTGCGTTCACGACAGAGATCCCGACGCCGTGCAGCCCCCCCGAAACCTGGTAGCCCTTTCCGCCGAATTTCCCGCCGGCGTGAAGTGTGGTGAGCACGATTTCGGCGGTGGACATTTTGGGGTTCTTGGGGTGCGGGCCCACCGGGATGCCGCGCCCGTCATCCTTCACCCGGCACCCGCCATCAGCCAGCAGTGTCACATCAATCCGGCTGCAGTAGCCGGCCATGGCTTCGTCGACCGAGTTGTCGACCACCTCCCAGACCAGGTGGTGGAGACCGGTGGGTCCCGTTGAGCCGATGTACATACCCGGGCGCTTGCGGACGGCCTCGAGTCCTTCGAGGATCGTAATATCACTCTCGCTGTAAGAACTGCCCTGCGGAGTTGTAACTCCATCAACCTTTATCGCCACAGGCGCGCCCTTTCAAAACGGCAGTCTTCGAGGTGCGAATCGAATCCCCGAACCATGGTCCCTGGCATTCCGATGCGAACACTCCATCCTACCCGACGACCGTGTCTTTTCGGCACATTTTGCGGTCCTCAGTCGGGTCGCTACGACCGTTGGACCACCACTTCGATGCGCTCTATGGAAGTGTCCCCCAACTGGCGCAATTGGAGCAGGATTCCCTCGGCCGCCATTCGTGCCCGCGTGGCCCAAATGGGATGATCGGCCCCGATCACCAGCGCCGCATTCTGCAGGCGCATGGGCCGGACGTGGCTGGCCAGTTCCGCCCCGGCCACCTCGTCCCACCGAGTGAAGACAAGCTCCATCGTGTGTGCGGACGGCGAGGCGCCGATGCGGCTCAGCACCTTGGCGATGGCCTGCCCGACTTGAAGGGGGCCGCCGTCTGGGCCTCGGGGCCGGCGCCTCCTTTCTTCGCTCACGGATCCTGCACGATCTGGCGTATGTCAACGATCTTGGCCACATCAATTCCCGCCGGGAGCGGCGCGGCCGTGGTGAGAATGGACTGCCCTTCGGGGAGCTCTGCCACCAGAGCCCGGCTACGAGTTGGATCGAGCTCGGAAAAGACGTCGTCGAGCAACAGTGTCGGGGTCAGTTCGGTCCTTGTCGTCACGAGGTGGTGGACCGCGATGCGCAGGGCCAACGCCAGGCAGCGCTGCTCGCCTTGCGAGGCATGGGTTCTTGCCTCACGTCCCTCCAATGTCAGCAAAAGGTCGTCTCGATGTGGCCCGACGGTGTTGACTCCCCGCCGGAGGTCGTCGTTGCGGTGCGCGGCCAAGGCATCGAGGAGTTCTCCCTCCCAGCTCCGTACATAATTCTCGCCGATCAAGACCTGATCGGGGACCCCGGCCAGGCGACCGTAGGCCGGTCCGACGTACTGATCCAGGGCCGTCACCAGACGTTCCCGGGCTGCGACCAGAATTTTCCCAGCGTGCGCCAGGCGCTCGTCCCAGACGTCGAGGGTGCTCGCCACATCGGCACTGACCCTCCCACCGGCCTGGCGTAACAACGCGGCCCTTTGGCGCAAGATTCGCTCAACATCGTCAGCCGCTCGGGCCCCTTCGGCGTCAAGGAGGCTGAGTGCGTCGTCAAGCAGTTCCCGGCGGACCTTCGGTCCTCCACTTACCAGAGCGAGGTCTTCTGGCGAAAAAATCGTGCAGGGGGTCGCTGTCGCCAGGTGCTTTCGAGCATGTGCAACCTTGCGGTTGACCTGGGTCCGGCTGCGTCCTGCCGGGACGATCTCGGCCTCCACCAGCGTGGGGCTACCTTGACGCTGCAACTCGGCCCGGACGATGGCCCGGCTGGTGCCGGTCCGCACCATGGCTTCTCGCGGCGCGCCGCGAAACGAGCGCTGTGTCCCCAGATACACCATGGCTTCGAGCACACTGGTCTTTCCAGTCCCGTTGGGGCCTGTGATCACCGTGGTGCCTTCCCTTCCGGGCGTAAACGTGGCCACACGGAAGATACGGAAATCAATGAGCTCGATGTGCTCCAGACTCACCGAAAGAATGGGGATTTGCTCAAGAGACCCGTACGGGCATCAGCAGGTAGCGAAAGTGATCGTCGTCGGCGCCGCGGACGGTGGCAGCTCGGGAAGCGTCCGCTGACTCGAGAATCACCTCGTCACCCTGAACCGCCTCGGTTCCATCGATCAAATAGGACGGGTTGAAGGCGATCACCAGGTCCTCTCCCGTGAAATCACCGTCAACCGATTCTGACGCGTCACCGACCTCCTGGCTCACCACGGTGAGATCCACCCCCCCTTGACGCATCGAGAGGCGCACCGGGGTCGTGTTGTCACGCACCAGAAGTTGCACACGGCGGAGCGCAGCCAGAAAGGATTCTTTCCCGAGGTGAAGACGGTTCGGGTAATGGTCGGGTATGAGCTGGTTGTAATCGGGGTACCGACCCTCGAGAAGTCTCGTACTTATTTGCACATTTCCTTGCCAAAACGTGATTTCGCTACTGCTGGCGGCCACCCCCACATGGCTGTCGTCGGCGTCCGCGCCTGTATGACGCGAGGGTAGGCGTTGGAGTTCCGCCAGCGCGCGCGCCGGCACCAGGAGGTCCTCCTCCCCCGGCAACGCACTGATCCCCGGGAGGTCTCGCATGGCCATCCGGTACGAGTCCGTTGCCACCATGCGGATAGACCCGTTGACGCGTGACAGCAGCACGCCGGTCAGAAGGGGGCGGGCATCATCGTGCGATGCCGCCCGGACAACCTGCCGGACGGCCTCGCCCAGGGCCGCCTCTGGGAGCTGGGTTGTCGCCTCGGTGGTCTTTCCCACCGCCGGGAACTCAACGACGGGATACGTCCGCAATTTGAAGTTCGAGCGAGCCGCCGAGATCGTGACGTGGTCGTCGTCGTTGGCGAATGTCACCGCTCCGGGCTCGAGGCGGCGGACGATGTCGGTCGAGAGTCGTGCAGGAACGACACAAGTTCCATCCTCCACCCCGATCACTTCTTCGGTGACCTGAATCGTGAGGTCAAGATCTGTTCCCGTGACCGAGAGCACATTTCCCGTGCAGGAAAGGAGAAGGCCGGACAACACCGGAGAGGAAGTGGCGCGTGCACCTACGGCACGACCCGCCGTTGCCAGCATGTCGATCAGTGCATCTCGCTCGGATCTGAACTTCACCGGAGCTTGTCCTTTCGGCCGTGTCCCCAGTCACCGTTGAGTGAAGAGGAGAGAAATGTGTCTAGTAAAGGTAATAAGGGCTGTGGATTGTGGATGACCAACGCCCGAGGCTGGTGAATGGCACTAACCGCGTCCCCATGGTGGTGTGGGCGACGCCTCCCTATTCCACGCGGGATTTGCCGCCCGTGCATCCCCCTGGGGACGGGCGACCACGTTATCCCCAGCACGGGCGGGGTTGTCCACAGCTTCTCCGGGTGTTCCACAGGGGGCTCAAGTCCCCGCCCGAACCTGTTGAATTAGCTCTGTGACCTGCTCGTATATCTGTCGGCGCTGCTGCATCTGCCCCGTGATCTTGTCCACAGCATGGATCACCGTGGTGTGGTCGCGGTTGCCGAAGACCCGAGCGATCGCCGGGTAGCTGTAGTCGGTGAGATTCCGTACGAGATACATGGCGACCTGACGGGCCGTCACGAGGGGTCGCGTCCGGCTTGGGCCGCAGATGGCTTCGATGCTGAAGCCGTAGCTGGCCGCGGTGGCCTCAAGGATCATTTGTGGGGTGATGCGGCGGGGCTCGCCGGCGAGAACGATGTCGGAGAGCACCCGCTCGGCCTGGGCCAGGGAGATAGCTTCCTTGTTCAGCTTGGCAAAGGCACTGATACGGGTGAGAGCGCCCTCCAACTCACGGATGTTGTTCTTTACGTGGGTGGCAATGAACTCGAGGACGTCGTCGGGCACCTCTTGGCGCTCACTCTCGGACTTCGAGCGGAGAATGGCAAGGCGGGTTTCGAGGTCCGGGGGGTCGATCTCGGTGATCAGACCGGAGAGGAAGCGACTACGGAGGCGGTCTTCGAGCGTCTCGATGGACTTCGGTGGCCGGTCCGACGTGAGAACAATCTGTTTGGACGCACCCTTGAGGTCGTTGTAGGTGTGGAAGAACTCTTCTTGGAGGCCCTCTTTGTTCTCCATGAACTGGACGTCGTCGATGAGAAGGACGTCGCACTCACGGTAGCGACGCTTGAAGGCCAGGGTGGTCGAGGTGCGGAGTGAGTCGACGAAGTCGTTCATGAAGGTTTCCGTCGTCACATAGAGCACTTTGCGGCGGCTGAAATTCTCCGACACATAGTTGCCGATGGCGTGGAGAAGATGGGTTTTCCCCAACCCGCTATCTCCGTAAATGAAGAGTGGATTATAGGATCTACCAGGGGTTTCAGCGACGGCTTGCGCCGCGGCATGGGCCAGACGATTCGACGAGGCGGCGACAAAGGTCTCGAACACGAACTTGGGGTCGAGTTGGACAGCCGGCGACTCCCGGCCGCTGGTCGTGCTCTGGGGCACGAGAGCGGGCCTGTTCGCCTCGGGCTGGGCGGGAACACCGAGGAATTCTTCGAGCTCAGGCTCGTCGGGCTCATGGTGGTGAACCTCCAGGCGTCCCCGCACCGGCGAACCAACCTCGTTGGCCAAGGTGTCCTCGATCATGGGGAGATAGCGAGTCTCAACCCGCTCGAGGATGAGGCCGTTGGGTACGGACAGGACGAACACGCCGTTGGCGAACTCGACCGGCTCGATTCCGGACAGCCATAGCTGCCAGGTCGTCTCCGAAACCTGCTCGCGCAGGGACCCGGTACACCGGTTCCATAGTTCTCCGGCTTGATTCACCGCGTCGTCCGATAGCCCTTCCTCCGTCCGCGGCGTCCTGGGCAGGTCTGAACGTTCCTCGGTGCGGGTAATTCATCGAAGGTACACCGTGCCGCACCGGTCGACTAGTGGGGATTGGCCAATCGCGCCTAACATGGTTGTACTCCACCACCACTGGCCCCAGACCAGATGGTGATACGAACTCTGTTACGCCCCGGTGATGGTGCCGTGCAAGCGTGGCGAAAGGCTGAATGACGTGAAGCGCACCTACCAACCGAATACCCGGAAGCGGGCCAAGACGCACGGCTTTCGCAAACGCATGTCGACGCGGGCGGGCCGGGCCATCTTGAAGTCACGGCGGCTCAAGGGGCGCCACCGTCTCACCGTCTGAGCCGCTCGTGCCCCCCAGGACGGTTGGAAGAATCCAAACCCGGGCAGCATTCGGCCAACTGCAACGTTCCCGTGCCCGGGCGAGCTGCGGACCGGTCCGCGCCACATTCGTGCCCGCTGAGCCGGGTACCGAGGGTATATATCCCCAGGTGGGGTATGCGATTGGGAAACATTGCGGCAACGCGGTGGTGCGCAACTCCCTCCGTCGGCGGATGCGAGAGTCGGCACGGAGCATCGCCCACACCCTCCCTCGTGGCACCTACCTTCTCCGGGTCGACCCGGCCGCCGTACGGTGCGACCCGGTGCAATTCGTCCGACACGTTCAAGAGGCCCTGGTGAGGGCCCCGGTATCCGGCCGAAGGCAGTCATGAAGAACCCCGAACCTTCTTCGAGTCGAGCCGTACGAGCTGCCGTTCGCACCTTGCAGGCGTACCAAGGTGCCACGTCAGGCCGGATTTCGCCTTGCCGGTTCTATCCCAGTTGTTCCAACTACGCCATTGATGCCTTCGCGGAACATGGGTTCTGGCAGGGATTTCTCCTCACGGCCAAGCGCCTGATCCGCTGCCGACCCTTTGGTCCGCACGGCGTTGACCTGGTGCCCCTGCACGTGCACGCCCGATCGGACTCGAAGGGCGGGCGAGTCCGATGATGAGCACCTTCCTGGGCGAAAATGCCCTATTCAAGTCCATCGGGGAGATATTCCACCCGCTGTTCGAGCTTTTCGGGCTGATTCTGGCGGGAATCTACGCGGTCATCCCCAACTACGCGATTGCCATTATCGGCCTGACCATCGTGATCATGGCGGCACTGACCCCGGTGACGATCAAGAGCACGAAGTCGATGATCGCGATGCAGCGCCTGCAGCCCGAGATGAAGAAGCTCCAGGTCAAGTTCAAGGGGCCTGAGAACCGCGAGCAGCTCAACGCAGAGATGATGAAGCTGTACAAGGAGAACGGCACGAGCCCGTTCGGTGCGTGCCTACCGAGCCTCCTGCAGATGCCCTTCCTGATCGTCCTCTATTCGCTTATACGTGGACTGTCATTTGGGAAGTTGAACAAGGCCGGTCAGGTCATAAAGGCCACGCCGAGATACATCCCAAGCAACTCAAGGATGTATCACGATTTGCAGAAAAGCAATGGGCAAATGCACTCGTGGTTCGGGATGGATCTCTCCTCCTCACCGTTCACTCACCACGGAGCGAATCAGACGCTGCTTATCATTCCCTACCTGGTACTTATCGGGATGGCCATCTTCTTGCAATACTACCAAATGAAGCAGATGAACAGCCGGAATCCCCAGGCAGCTGCAGCGAATCCCCAGATGCAGCAAATGCAGAAATTCTTCCCCATCATTTTCGGTGTTATTTACCTAAGAGTGCCGGCAGGAGCAACCATTTATATGGTGGTCTCATCTGCGATGAGAATCGGAACTCAGGAGTTCATGTTCCGCACCGGGATGGTGACTCCGGTGGGGGCGCCCGCCGAACGTGAAATAGGTGGTTCCCCGGAACCACCGCCCAAGGCGGCGGGATCTGCCAAAGCCCTGGGAACTGGTGGCGCCAAACCGACCGGCGCCACGGGGAAAGCGCCGACGAAGAGCACGACCCCGACGAAGGGCACGGCCACGCCCAAGAGCGGTGCGGGGGCCAACGGGAAGGCCGCGGGCAACGGAAAGCCGCCTGGCACGGTGCGGCGGACGACCAACGCAAGAACGAACAATGGAAAGGGCGCTGCCGCCAATCGAGCAGGCGGCGCCAATGGTAAGAAACCATCAGAAGACGCGGGAGTCGAGTTCGTGCCGGTGCCGAAAGAGCACCCACGCTCGCGATCCAAAAGGACAAGAAAGGCTCGATAGAGCGTGGAGTGGGTAGAAGTAGCAGGAAAGACCATTGCAGAAGCAACCGAGCTCGCCCTGGACCAACTTGGGGTCGCAGTCGGTGATGCCGAGGTAATAGTCGTCACCGAGCCGAAGACAGGTCTCTTTGGGCGAATGAGGGTCGAGGCGCGTGTGCGGGCACGCGTTCGCCCGGTGGGAGCGCGCCCCAAGCGGGAGCGATCAAGAGATCGCAACCGGGGGGGCAAGGGCGGACAGGGTGGGAACGGATCAGGAAACCGACCGGGCAGTGCTCCCCGCACCGATTCGAGGACGCCGGCGAACGGGTCCTCGGAGGGAGCTGGCGTCGGCACGAGCCGATCGGCCCGCCGCCGCCGCAACCGCAGCCAGGCGGGTGGGGCATCTTCCAACAGTGCTCAAAATGGGGCCGCTTCTCCCTCGGGCCGCGAGGCCTCGAATGGGGCGGTGTCGAAGAACACGCAACGCATCAAAGAACCGAAGGAGACAGTTGCCATGGCCGAAGGAATGACCCTCGAGGAACAGGGTGAGGTTGGCCGAGCGTTTCTGGCCGGTCTGCTCAGTGAATACGGAGTCTCGGCCTCTGTGGAGATGCGTCTTCTTGACGAGGAAACAGTGGAGATTGCTGCGGTGGGCGAGGAGTTGGGTCTGCTCGTCGGCCCTCGAGGTTCGACACTCAGCGCCCTGCAGGACCTGACCCGCGCCGTGGTTCAACGCCAGTGTCCGTCCCGGACGGACCGGATCCTTGTCGACGTGGCGGGCTATCGGGAGAAGCGTTCGGCCGCATTGAAGAGGTTCAGCACGCAGATCGCCGAGGAGGTCATCGCTTCGGGCCAGGAGAAGGCTCTCGAGGCGATGAGCCCGGCAGACCGCAAGGCCGTTCACGATGCCGTGAATGAGATCGATGGGGTGTCCACCCGCTCGGAGGGTGAAGACCCCAATCGCTACATCGTCATCGCTCCAGCCGGCTGAGCAAGATCCGTCGATGTCGGTTGCCGACAGCGACGGAGCCACCCGCTCTCTCGATGAGGCGCTGCTTGCCGCCCGTGAGGCCGGCTTCTTGGGTCCCGGACCCATCGCTCGCCACCTCCGCCACGCCCAAGGGTTTGTGGATCTAGCCAAGCGGCAGCCACACGTCACCGAGAGGCCCCGTATTTTGGATCTCGGGTCAGGAGGGGGGTTGCCGGGCCTCGTGGTCGCCCAGCAGTGGCCGCAGGCAACACTGGTTTTGCTGGACGCCAATCGACGTCGAGCCTCATTTCTCGAGAGATCCATTGTCTCTTGCGGCCTTCAGTCCCGGGTCAGCGTCGTGCAGCAGCGAGCCGAGGTCAGCGGCCGAGACCTGGCGTTCCGTGCCACCTTTGACGGGGTCGTCGCACGTTCGTTCGGCGTGCCGGCAGTTGTGGCCGAATGTGCAGCACCATTCCTTCGTCAGGGAGGATGGTTGATCGTTTCGGAGCCTCCAGCTGAAAAGATCGAGGCCCCTCTCCCCCACCGCACCGATGCAGAAGAAGTCACCGAGGACGAGGCTGCCCGTTGGCCATCGGGTCCGTTGGCCCAATTCGGGCTCACGCCCGTTGCGTTCGTCCATGACGAGTTCGGCTACGAAGTTCTGAGCCAGTCCGAGCTTTGTCCAGATGCGTTTCCCCGTCGCGACGGTGTGCCCAGCAGGAAGCCCCGGTTCTAGCGACTTGCCCGGCCCAGCGCCGGAATGTTTCACGTGGAACATCGGGGCTGCGAATTGCCATCCGTATTGCTATTCCCTGCGCCGGTTCGGCGTCTCGCATCAATGGCGCTTTTGTGGGGATTGTCCCCCTGGTCATCGCCCCCTACCGGTGTCTCCGCCAGTCCTCCTCCGTCTGGAACTGCATTTGTTAGTTTCAGGAGATGGGTGGAACTGCCGAAACTCTGGTGATCGGGGCTTCGGCCGCTGGTCTGGCGACTGCGGCTGAGATTCAAAGGCGGGGCCGGGAGTTCGAGATCGTAGAAGCCGAGGACGTCGTTGCGGCATCGTGGCGCCGACACTACGACCGTCTACATCTGCACACCCCGAAGGGCTTCTCGGCATTGCCCGGCCTGCCAATGCCCAAGAGTTGGCCGCGTTATCCCGCTCGGGATCAGGTTGTCGAGTACCTGGAGCTCTACCAGGAGCACTTCGCCCTCCGGCCGCACTTCGGTGAGACAGTGCAACGAGTGGAGCGGGTGGACGGGACGTGGGAAACGACTACGAGCAAGGGGACTTGGCGGTTCGCCAACGTGGTGATCGCAACAGGGCGCGCGAGAGTCCCGGTGCGCCCGGCATGGCCGGGAATGGATCAGTACCGAGGTGACCTTCTCCATTCGAGCCAGTACCGCAATGGAGACCCATGGAAAGGTCGGCCCGTTCTCGTGGTCGGTTTTGGGAACTCGGCGTGCGAACAGGCGTTGGATCTCGTCGAACGCGGAGCCGTGGTCCATCTCGCCGTGCGTTCACCGGTCAACGTCTTACCTCGTGACATCTTCGGCGTAGTGCCGGTGTTGCCTCTCGGGATCGTGATGCGGCGTCTACCGACGCGCGTCGCAGACGCGTTGGCTTGGCCGATGGTCCGGAGCACGGTCGGCGATGTGACGAAGGTGGGCCTGAAGAAGCTGCCGTACGGGCCGAATACCCAAATGGCCCGCGACCACCATGTTCCCCTGCTTGACATCGGCACCATGGATCAGATCAAACAAGGCCGCATCGCCGTCCACGGGGATCTTGACCGTTTCACCGAGGACGGTGTCGTCTTCTCGAATGGCTCACAGGTCACCCTTGACGCCGTGGTCCTGGCCACCGGATACCGAGCCTCCATCGGAGACCTCCTCGTCGGCTGGGAAGCCGTCTGTGACAGCTCGGGGACGCCGACGGTATCCGGAGCACCCACAGCGCTCGGGGGCCTCTACTTCTGCGGGATGTACGTCTCGCCCGCAGGGATGCTTCGTGAGATCGGCATCGAGGCAACACGAATTGCGACGCACATCAACAGGTAATCCGTCCTTGGCGGCTCGGACAGGGGGCCGGCGCCACCCCAGCGCTGTAACCGATTCACAGGGGTCAGGCCACGGCCTGCCGGGAGCGGTATCCTCGACGTGTCGAACCAGGGCAGTCCAGAGGCACGACTGCGCTTATAGATAGACGATCCGAGGACGCCGTCCCCTCCATTCTACACTTCGAGTGGCTGGGCAGCTGGACAAGTAGGCGGGCGAACTCGACCCGCAGAGAGATCTGTTGGAGTCGCCCGTTCAATCGGCGAATATCTCGCTGATCGCCTGGTGCAGTGGTGAGGGTGTCTCCCCGGATCCGCAGATGGGGATATTCGACTCTGTCCCCCTGGTCGTCGCTACCCCATCAGGGTGCCTCGGCCAGGAGTCGAATGGCCTGCCACGAAGCGAGCAAGGCTAAGTGGAATGTGAAATGGTTCGTCGGCCAGTTCGTCGGACGATAAGTGGTTTCGAACCGGAGGGCCTTTTCAGGACCCGGATAGCCAGCGTGAGATGGCCCACAGAGGTCACCCGTTCCTTCTGGGCGTTACGTACCTGGGCGGGGTTGCTCTATCTGGCGGCAGGCCAGGTCTTCGCTCGTGGCGAGTGCAATTCGAAAAGGACATGGAGAGAAGAATCACGTCCTGAGCACCAAGGAGAAGACAATCACCGCCACCAACGGCTATGTAGAGCCAATGTTTCACGTGAAACATCCGGCGAGTCTTGACCTGGGGATGGTGGGCAGGCCAGGATAGGCGGTGTGGTACGGCGAATTGACGAGACTGCTTAATGCGGATCCGTCGTAGGGACAGGGGTGAGCCCACCCCGCCACCCCCGGCTGTTGAGCCGGCGGAACCCCCCAGCCAAGCGACGGACGATCTCCGGTTGGACGCCGTTCCGCCAATGCGTCCGGTCGATCACGATCCGGCGGCTGTGCTCCCAGTCGATCCGAGCCCCCCTCCATTTGATCAAGCCCTTCTCCAATCGGCCACTCCGCCGGACATCGCAGAGGCGCCGCCGCCGGTCGCCCCCGCTTCTCCACCGCCTACCCCGCCGGCATTTGAGGCGTTCACTCCGATCGAGCCCACGCCTCCCGCCCCTGTCGTCGAGCCTCCAGCGGCGTACGAGGCGCCCGAGCCGGTTTACGAGGCGCCCGAGCCGGCGTACGAGGCAGCCGAGCCGGCGTACGAGGCGCCAGCTGTTGTCACGGTGACAGAGTCCTATGCAGTCGTCGAGGAAGTCGTGGTGACACCGGTGGATCTACCGGTGGAGCCCAAGCATGCCAAGGAGCCCATACCGCCTCCCGCTGAGGTTGCTGCGGTGCCGCAGATGAGAACGCCAAGTATTCGGGCCGAGGCCGACGGTCTCCTTGATGGTGCACGCCCGGCTCCGAGGGAGCTCCCACGCGTGATCGCCATCGCCAACCAGAAGGGCGGGGTCGGTAAGACGACGACCACGGTGAACCTTGGGGCAGCCCTCGCTGAGATGGGCTACCGGGTTCTCGTCATAGATCTCGATCCTCAGGGAAATGCGACCACGGGCCTGGGTATTGACGCTCGGAACTTTGAACTTTCCATGTACGACGTAATTATGCGAGATCAGTCGTTGGAAGACTGCATCGAGCCCACCAGCGTAAAGAATCTCTTTGTGGCGCCGGCAACGATCGATCTGGCGGGAATCGAGATCGAGCTGGTCCCGGCGTTCAGCCGGGAGATGAAATTGAAGCGGGCGATCGACACCGTGGTGGACGATTTCGACTTCATCCTCATCGACTGCCCTCCCTCTCTCGGGCTCATAACGGTGAACGGCCTCGCCGCCGCCGGGGAGGTCATGGTGCCGATCCAGTGCGAGTACTACGCCCTCGAGGGGCTCAGCCAGCTCCTTCGCAATGTGAACCTCGTGTCGTCGAATCTCAACGAGTCGCTCGAGGTGACGACGATCGTTCTGACCATGTTCGATGCACGGACCCGGCTTTCCATTGATGTGGCCAACGAGGTCCGCCTTCATTTTGCCGATCGCGTTTGTAAGAGCGTCATACCGCGTACAGTCCGGCTGTCCGAGGCACCTTCTTTCGGTCAGCCCATCACCGTGTTCGATCCGACCTCACGTGGGGCTGTGGCCTACCGTGAACTGGCCCAGGAGGTGAGCAATGGCGCGCCGCAGCGGACTCGGTAAGGGCCTGAGCGCCCTGATTCCATCTGAAGCGACGGGGGAGATGGACTCGGCCCTCAGGGTGGTGCCCATCTCGCACATCAAGCCGAACGCCTTTCAGCCCCGGAGCCACTTCGACGAGGAGTCAATGTCGTCATTGGCTGCTTCCATCAGGGAAGTGGGACTTCTCCAGCCGGTCTTGGTGCGCGAGGTCGAAGGTGAGAGCGAGAGCTACGAACTGATTGCCGGAGAGCGCCGCTGGCGCGCCGCCCGCCGGGCTGGTCTTCAGACCATCCCCGTCCTGGTGCAACCGGATACGGGCGATGTCACGAGCCTCGAGCAAGCTCTGGTGGAGAACCTCCACCGGGAAGACCTCAACGCGTTGGAGGAAGCGGGGGCCTACCAACAGCTCATCGACGAATTCGGCTTGACTCACGAGCAGGTGGCGACCCGGATGGGTAAGGGTCGGGCCACGGTGACCAACACGCTCCGTTTGCTACAGCTCCCAGCGGGCGCACAACGGGCGTTGGCGGAGCGCACGATCTCCGCTGGCCATGCCCGCGCATTGTTGGGGACGCCCGACCGCACGCTGCAGGAGAAGCTGGTTGAGCAGATCACGTCAGAAGGCTTGACGGTCCGAGCCGTCGAGGAGATCGTGCGTGGTGGAGCTCCGGTTATGACTCCCGAGCCGGTGTACGAGCAAATTCCCGAGGAATCGGACGAGGAGACTGGTACGACCGCTGTTCCTACCGGATTGGGGGTGCGCCGGCCGCCTCCAAAGAAGCTGCCCGAACCTGGTGTTTTGGAGTTGGAGGACCTTCTCTCCACGTACTTGAACACACGAGTGAAGGTCGATATTCAGAATCGACGAGGGCGGTTGGTGGTCGAGTTCGCCACGCTCGAGGACTTGGAACGTATCTATAGGGCGATGGTTGGTGACGGGGCTGCCTAGTTATTCACAGAACTGTCAAGTCACCGTTCAGCTTCATCCACAACGTCATGCACAGGTTGTGGATTGTTGCCAAGCGTTCATCTCCGGGTGAGGTTGGTCACGCAACAATCACCCAGTTAGTCCCAGGAAGCGTCCGCCCATTTGCCCAGGGCAGTGGAGAGGGCCGCGGCCAGAAGCGCGGCCCGTTCCACCACCAAACTGGCCGGACCCAGCTCGACCAGGACCGATGGCATGCGAGTTTCACGCAAGATCGGGAGCGACATGCCGTGGGCCCCCCCGTCCTGTATCCCCAGGATGCCGGGGACGATCTCCTGGATCAGTTCGGCCAAGAGCCGACCGCCCTGGGACTCGTCGTGGGTGCCGGCCCAGTATGAGGTGTGACATTCGGCGCGCGTCGGGTTCAGTCGGAGGCCGAGAAAGACGTCAACGTCAAGGTCGTTGGCTTGCTGCGCTTGCGTCGAGTCATCGGGATGGTGCAGGTCGGTGACCTGAGTGCCACCGAGAACGAGCCGACGTCGGAGAGCCCCGGTGACGCTGCTCAGGCCGCCTTGTTCGCCGATGGCGACGTGGCGGCCGGTGAGTGTCGGTGGGGCGTGACGCAACTGGGCCCGGGCGCGGACGGAGGAGATGAGCTCGGCCTCCACGTGACGGCTCTCGAGCCGGATGAGCTCGCGGAGAGTGGCGCCGCCGGCAATGCCGTCGACGGGAAGCCCGACGTTGCGCTGGAACTCGGCCAGGGCTCGTGAGGTGCGGTCGCCGAAGATTCCATCGACTCGGCCCGTATCGAAGCCCAGCGTGCTCAGTCGTTGCTGGAGGTCGACGACATCGTCGCCCCGCAACATGGGTGTCCGCCGATAGAGGAAGCGGTCACCGATGCGAAAACCGGCCTCGACCAGGGTGCTCCACGTCTGGGGGCCGCAGACGCCATCGACCCGGAGTCCTCGCAGATGTTGAAATGCCTCAACGGCTGCTCGCGTCCCGTCTCCGAAGACTCCGTCAGCGTCGATGAGCGCGCCACTATGAAGAATGCCGGACAGCCGACGTTGCACATCAGAAACAGCCGCCCCCTCGTCTCCGAGGGAGAGGGGCAGACCTACAGGTACGCCGCGATCTCCTGGAGCAACTGACCCTTCGGCTTTGCCCCGATCAGGCGAACTTCCGGCTGCCCGTCCTTGAACAGGATCAACGTCGGGATGCTCATCACGTCGAATCTGCGCGTCACCTCGAGGTTGTCGTCGATATTCAGTTTCCCGATCTGGATCTTGCCGGCCTGCTCCTCGGCGATTTCCTCCAGAACCGGTGAAATCATTTTGCACGGGCCACACCACTCGGCCCAGAAGTCCACCAGTACGGGAACGTCCGAACTCTTGACATGCTCGTCAAAGGTAGCGTCGCTCAGGGTCACAATCTTCTCACTCATGCGTTCTCCTTGTCACAATCGTGTAACGCCAGGGGTGCCGATTCTGTTCCTGCAGGGTGTAGCCGTTATTCGCCGTGCTCTTCGAGCCAGTGCTCGGCGTCGATGGCAGCGACGCAGCCTGACCCGGCGGACGTGACGGCTTGGCGGTAATGATCGTCCTGCACGTCGCCACAGGCGAAGACGCCGTCGACACTGGTCCNNGCGCTGTTGGGTTCGTGGCCGATGGCCACGAAGAGCCCACTCGCGGGCAGCTCGAAGGTCTCTGAGGAAGTGGTGTGCTGCACCTTGATCCCACTGACCTTGGTGTCGCCCAAGATGTCGACGATGAGCGAATCCCACAAGAAGTCGATCTTTGGGTTCTTGAAGGCACGTTCCTGCATGATCTTGGAGGCCCGCAGCTCGTCGCGGCGGTGCACCACGGTGACCTTGGAGGCGAAGCGGGTCAGGAAGATCGCCTCTTCGAGTGCGGAATCGCCACCGCCGGCCACCGCGATGTGCTGGTCCCTGAAGAAGAAACCGTCACAGGTGGCACAGGTCGAGACCCCGTAACCCACGAGACGGCTCTCGTTGGGGCAGCCCAGCATGAGCGAGCGGGCGCCGGTGGCGATGATCAGGGCATCTGCCTCGATCGCCGGGTCGTCCGAGTCCGCATGGGTCAGCCACAAGGGGAAGGGTGAGGTGGAGGAGAGGTCGAGGCGGCTCACTTTGGCCGTACGCAGCTCGGCCCCGAACCGGATGGCCTGCTCGCGCATGATCGCCATCAGCTCGGGGCCCATGACGCCGTCGACAAAGCCTGGATAGTTCTCGACGTCGGTGGTGAGCATCAGCTGACCGCCTGGTTGGTCGCTGTTGGATGAAGGCTCACCCTCGATGACCAGGGGCTCGAGTTGGGCGCGGGCGGCGTAGATGGCCGCAGTGAGGCCGGCAGGCCCGGAGCCGACGATGACGACCTTGCGGCGCTCAGTCATCGTGATGGGGTGCGGCGCCGCGCTTGGCATAGGCGAACGTTCCGGCCGCACAGAAGATGGCGCCGAGCACCAGGTAGGAGACCCACACTCTGTAGTGGAAGAGGTAGTCCGTGGTAAGACGGACGAATCCCACGCTCAACAGGACCGCAACGGCCAGGGCGACGACGGCGATGATGACCCCGAAGACAATGGCGCGTGCGGCGACGATGGCCGGACGTATCGCCTTGTCGTTGATCGTGGCGACGACCGAATCGATCGTGTCGAGCGCTCGGTTGGACAACCCGTCGGTAAAGTTGTGTTCGGCCACGGGCACAGATTAGTCGTCGGAGGCAGAAGCTGAGGCCGGCACGATGTAGCAGACCCCCACGGTGTTGGGTCCTGTATGGGAGCCGACCACAGGGCCGAGCTGGACCGACAGCAGGGGGTGTTGCCCCGGGATCGCCTTCAGGCCGGCCAGCACGTCCTCGATGTCGTCGCATGCGCCATCGGCGACGGCCAGGCGCTCCAGCGGCGCATCTCCCGCCACCTTGGTGTTCAGATAGCTCAGGGCACGTGAACGCGTGCGCTGCTTGGATTCCTCGGCCACCTCACCGTCCTTGACCACGATGACCGGTTTGATCGAGAGCAGAGAGCCCACAAGGGCCTGGGCGCCGCCGATGCGTCCGCCACGCTGGAGAAATTCAAGTCCGCCCAAGACGCCGTAGACCCTCGTTCTCGAGGTCCGCTCCTCGGATGCGGCAACGAGCTCGTCCAAGCCGGCTCCGGCAGCGGCTTCCTCGGCCGCCGCGATGACCATCAGGCCCTGACCCATCGTGACGGAGCGGGTGTCGACCACGCGGACCGGGATCTGGGTGAAGGTGGCCGCGGCCGTGACGGCGGAGGCGTAGGTGGCCGAGAGGTTGGAGGAGATGGTGAGGCAGAGCACGGCGTCGGCTCCTTCGGCTGCGGCGCGTTGAAAGGCCGCTATGAACATGCCCGGCGGGGGAGCGGCCGTTTCAGGGAGGTCACCCTTGCCCTTGCACCTGTGCCAAAACTCCTCGGGTGAGAGCTCGCGCCGGTCCTCGAACTCTTCGGTGCCGAAGCGGATCGTCAGGGGGACGACGAGCACATCGTGCAGTTTGACCAGATCGTCGGTGAGGTCACAGGCGCTGTCGGTCACAATCCGGACACCGGGCATAGGACGAGTCTGCCACGGGTACTTGAGGGACGCCCTTATGGGGCGGAGCGCTGGTGGGCCACGAGCCGGCGTGTCTCTTTACGCCGGGCCAGCCGGCTCCGGGCCTCGTAGCGCCGGCCGAGGAAGATGGCCACGGCGCCGTAGACGGCAAGGCCCGCGACGATCGAACCGGCGACCCGGGCGAAGAGGATGAGCCCGTGGGTCGAGCCGGAGAAGTTGGACACCACCAGGACGGTGACGCCCATCGCAAGCGAGGCGAGCGCGACGCGGCGCAGCGGATCCCATGTCTCGGGAGTGCCGAGGCGGCCGAACCAATGGCGCAGCAGGGCGAGGCCGATCAACGCGCCCACGGAGTAGGCCACGGAGAGCGACAACGCCAAGCCCCGCACGCCGAGTGGGTGCACCAGGACCACGGCCAGCCCCACGTTGAGGGCGTTCTCGATCAGGTAGAGGTAGAAGGCCACCTTGGTGCGCTGCATCGACTGCAGGACGCGTACGACGTAGAGGTAGGTGCAGAACCCCGGAAGGCCCAGCGCGAACATGGCCAGCGCCCCGCCCGTGGTCGATGTCTCCGCCGGCGTGCTGTGCCCGTGCCCGAGGAGGAGCGCCACGGCGGGCTTGGCCAAGAGCAGCAGGCCCAGGGCGGCGGGGATGATGAGGGCCAACATGGCGCGCAGCCCTCCCGCGAGGCGGGCCAGGAAGGCGGCGCGCTGCCCAGTGGCCCACCGTTCAGCCAGGTCCGGCCCCACCACCGACATGATGGTCACGGCGACGATGCCGTAGGGCATCTGCAAGAAGGCGTAGGCATAGGTGTAGGAGGAGACCGGGTCGGTCCCCTCGGCGGTGCCGGCGAGGAGGATGACCACGAACTGAGCCACCTGGTTGGCCACCACGAAGCCGAAGGTCCATCCGCTGAGGCGGACCACCGTGCGCAGCGCGGCGTCATGGAGGTCCCAGTGCCAGCGGATGGACCCGAGCGACGCCGCCCGCAGGCTGGGGATCAGCGCCAGGCATTGAAGTACGACGCCAAGGGAGGTGCCGAGCCCCAGCAGGACCACTTCGAAGTGATGGTTCTCCAGGCTGGCCAGGGTGGCGCCGCGCCCGGTCAAGAGGCCGAACCACACCAGGACGGCGATACAGACCACGTTGTTGACGATCGGCGCCCAGGCCACGGCCACGAAGCGACGACGGGTATTGAGGAGTGCGGTGGCGAGGGCGAAGAAGCCGTAGGCGGCGATCTGGATCACGAACCAGCGCAACAGCGTGGTGGCGTCGGCGCGTTCGGCGACGATGGTGTGGAGGAGTTGGGAGTGTGCTGACGTGTCGAGGGCGGTCAGTCCTGTGATGAAGGCGGGCGCCAGGATCAGCGCCGCCACGGTGGTGGTGACGAGGACGACCATGGAAACCGAGAGCACGGCCGAAATCGACGTGAACGCCTGCTCCTTGGTGCGATTGGCGAGCTGGTCCACGAAGACGGGGATGAACGTGGCCGAGAGCACCCCGCCGAGCACGATGTCGTAGAGCATGTTGGGCGTGGTGTTGGCCAGGTTGAAGGCATCGGCCAGGTGCGACTGGCCCAGGGCCCAGGCCAGCGCGACGATCCGCAACACGCCCGTGAGCCGGGAGAAACCGGTCCCGATCGCGACGTAGGAGGCCGTGGTGGAGAGCGAAAGACCGCGTCGTGCCGGGAGCGCCTGAGGAGGGACCGTGGCCATGCTCAAGCCGCTCGCGGACCGCGCCGGCGGCCGCGGCGCCAGGTGCGGGCCCACCACACCAACAACACCAGCGCGGCCAGAACGGTCAGTCCCACCCCGACGAGGGAGATAGAGGTCGAGTGGACGGTCAGGGCGGCGCGGGCGAGTACGAGTTGGCGGTCGGGGGTGGTCAGGGTGACGCCGACGGGGAGGCGGTCGCCCGAGGTGCGGGAGCGGGCCTGGATACGCACCGGGGTGGTGGTGTGGTCGAGGGTCAGCGTGCGGGTGTTCCCGTCAGGAAAGGTGAACTTGTTACTGTCCAACGACAGGACCACTTTGATCGGGAACGGCGCCGAGGAGAGGACAGAGACCGGGATGGGCGCCGTCCGGGAGGTGAAGGTGATGGTGCCCTGAATGGCGAGCGAGACGTAGCCGAGGACGCCGTCGAGCTGGTGGGTGAAGACATCGAGGGCGGCCACCCGCTGGTCCCGGTCGAAGGTCTGGCTCTCCGTGCGCAGCAACAGGTCCGAAAGGATCGCGAAGACGGCCGGGTGAGGGTGACCGCTGGCGGCGCCGCTGAGCGAGGTGAGGTTGTTGCGCGATATCTGGAGCCGCCGCCCCAGGCCCGGTGTCATCCCCGAGGCGGCCGACGTGGATCCCGACTTGAGGTGACGCGTCGCCGGCTCCCCGTTCCCGCCCTTGTGCACCTGGAGGAAGAACTGGTCCAGGTTGACCGGCGTGAGCGCCGGGTTGTGGGTGAGGCCGTAGAGGAGCACGGTGAGGAACCCCTTGGGTGGTGTCCAGAACGGCGGCGGCTCGATGATGACGCCGCGCGGGTCGGACAAGGATGCGTTCTCGAAGTGGACGAACTCCAGGTTGGCCAGGAGTTGGTTGGCGGCCAGCAGCGGGTTACGGGGATACGCGGTGAAGAGGGCGTCGATCTGGCTGTCGGCCCCCGCTGCCGTCACGTGGGCGGTGCGGCCCAGGGGCAGGGTGAAGGGCTGGGCGAACGTGAGGTTGTTGGAGCCGGCCGACGTGAGATCGCTGTCGTTGACGATGAGGCGGCCACTTTGGGCCGCTTGCAGGCCGGTGGCCAGGTTGGTGGCGTTGGCCGTCGAGACCGCGGCGGACGTGGCGTCCCAGGTGCCCCCGGTCGGGTGGAGGTTGCTCAGCCGCAAGAGGCCATCACCGCGCACCATCTGGGCGCCGATCTCGCTGGTCAGATTCACCCGGGCCAAAGAAGCCGGATCGATGGGCACGTACGGTTGGGTCAGCAGTTGATCGCCGTCGGCCGGTGTTTCGAGCGCCTCCAGCTCCTTGACGGCCAGCGGGCCCTTCCCCCCTTTCGTCGCCGCCGCCAGGTCGGAGACGGTCAGGGGGTTGGCGGCCAGCGTCACGGGGATGCCGCGATAGGCCCAGATCTGGCCGATCAGGCTCTCGGCGTTCCGGCGATCGGCGGCCGACGGGGGCGCCAGCGTGCTCGAGGGTGGTGACGATACGGGAAGGATCAACCCGACCCGGAGGGCCCCGCCTGTCTTCGACACCGAAGCCGTATATTCCGGTTCCTGATAGGTCAGGAAGGTGGTGAAGTGGGCCAGGGCCGAACTATTGCCCTGCTGGTACAGCGCGACGGTCACCGGGTACACGTCCCCACAGCGCCCGGTCGCAGGCTGGCAGTCGAGGGTGACGGTCGGCGCGCCGGGCGGGCAGACGCCGAGTGTTCCCGGGGTGGGCGTGGGCGCTTGGGCCCCGTTCTTGGGCAGGATGACGGCGCACGAGACGACACCCAGGCCGTCCGCTGTCGCGGTGACCGGCGCGTCGAAGTGGGTGAGCACCGCCTCATCGGGCGTCGCGTTGGTGGCCTGGGCCATATGGCTGGCGTCGTTGATCCGGCTGTAATAGGTGAGTTCGACGTGGAGGTCGGCGGCCGGTCCGGCATTGTTCCCCACCCCGAGCGAGAGCGTGAACCACGGCGCGGCCGGCGTCACCCATGACGTCTGGGCCCCCAGGAACAGGACGGGCCCCGCTGCCGCACGCGCCGCCTGGGCGGGCACGACGGCAGAGGCGGCCGTGGCCGGAACGGTGGTGAGCACAAGCACCACCAACACCACGAGCGCGCCGAGGCTACGTGTGGCCCAGCGCATCGACACAGGGCCACGCTAGATGCCGCACTACCGTGGTCGGGTGCCATCCACGTCCGTGCCCGAACGCTTCCGCCCGCTCCTTGACGCGACGGCAGAGCTGGCCGAGCGATTCCGCCAGGCCGACCGCACCCTGTACCTGGTGGGGGGTTCGGTTCGTGACGCGCTCTTCCCGACCGGCGCCGCTGCCGACCCCGACTTCGATCTCACGACCGATGCGAGACCCGATGAGATCGAGCGGCTGGTGAGGGGTTGGGCCGACGACGTATGGACCCAGGGAGCGCGCTTCGGGACCATCGGCTGCCGGCGCGGCGGCCAACTCTTCGAAATCACCACACATCGCGCCGAGGTGTACGTGCCCGACTCGCGCAAGCCCGAGGTGACGTTCGGGGACGATATCGAGCTGGACTTGTCGCGGCGCGACTTCACCATCAATGCGTTGGCCCTACGCCTGCCCGACATGGAATTGGTCGATCCGTTCGGCGGTCTCGCCGATCTCGCCTCGGGTCGTCTGCGGACACCGCTCGATCCCGAGATCTCCTTCGGCGATGACCCCTTGCGCATGTTGCGCGCCGCGCGCTTCATGGCGCGGTTCGCGCTCAAGCCCGACCCCGCGCTTGAATCGGCCGTCGAGGCGATGCACGAACGGCTCTCGATCGTGTCGCGCGAGCGCATCCGCGACGAGCTGGACAAGATCATGGTGCTCGACACGCCCTCCGAAGCGCTGTGGTTCGTGGTCCGAACCGGATTGGCTGCCGACTTCCTGCCAGAGCTCCCCGGATTGGCGCTCGAGCAGGACCCCATTCACCGTCATAAGGACGTGCTGGCACACACCCTGGCCGTGGTGGACAAGACATCGGCGGACCGGCTGCTTCGCCTGGCTGCGCTCTTCCACGACGTGGGCAAGCCGCGCACGCGCGCCATCACCGACGGTGGAGTGAGCTTTCACCATCACGAGGTGGTGGGTGCGCGGATGACGCGCACGCGCATGGAGGCACTGCGGTATTCCGCCGGCGACGTCGACACCGTGGTGCGCCTGGTCGAGCTCCACTTGCGGTTCCACACCTATCGCCTGGGGTGGACCGACAAGGCGGTGCGCCGCTACGTGCGTGATGCGGGTGACCACCTCGAAAGGCTCAACGAGTTGACCCGCTGCGACTGCACGACGCGCAATGCCAGCAAAGCGCGTGCGCTCGCCCGGCGCATGGACGAGCTCGAGGCGCGCATCACCGAACTCGGCGAGGAAGAGGAGCTGCGGCGCCTGCGCCCCGACCTCACCGGCAATCAGGTCATGGAGCTCCTCGAGGTGGGACCGGGACCGGTCGTCGGGCGCGCGCTGGCGTTCCTCATGGAACTGCGGCTCGACGAAGGTCCCCTCGGCCAGGAAGAAGCGGGGCGACGGTTGCTCGAATGGTGGCGCGCCGAGGGCTGAGCGCCCAGGAGTGAGCGCGTCGGCCGGGCGGGTCGGTCAGTCGGCCGGCCAGGTGTCCCCACGGTCTCCGGTGGCGAACGACTCCACAAGTTCGTGGGCCACGTCGTCGTGGTACTGCACCGGCGGCGACTTCATGAAGTAGGCCGACGGTCCGAGGAGCGGTCCGCCGATGCCACGATCGAGGGCCAGCTTGGCGCAGCGGACGGCGTCGATGATCACGCCGGCCGAGTTGGGGGAGTCCCACACCTCGAGCTTGAGTTCGAGGTTCAGCGGCACATCACCGAAGTTGCGCCCTTCCATGCGGATGTAGGCCCACTTGCGGTCCTTCAGCCACGGCACGTGATCCGAGGGTCCGATGTGGACATCGTCGGCCCCGAGCAGGCTGTCCTCTATCTGGCTGGTCACGGCCTGGGTCTTGGAGATCTTCTTGGACTCGAGGCGGTCGCGTTCGAGCATGTTCTTGAAGTCCATGT